>JAGBBQ010000071.1 GCA_017938425.1 Clostridia bacterium
CTTACGCCTCGGCGAGCCCGAGGCCAAGATCAGCTCTTTTTTCATCTGTATTTCTTTCTGTAGGTCTTTTGATTTTGGTTCGTCCTTGGCGCTCCCTTCGGCAAGGGTCCGGCGGGCGCACGGCGCGCGGGCGGCAGAGGAGTCTTCTCCGCAGCACCGTACATCTGCGCCTCGCTCACGCCGATGCGCCGCACCTGTCCTGCGAGCGGTGCGCCCGCGCGGTAGGCTGCAAGGATCGCACGGATCTCTGCCGCGCTCTCGGTCGAGAAGATAAAGTGACGGTGGGTGAGCCCGAAGCGCGCAAGCTCCGCCCCCTTATCTCCCATATAGGTGGGGAGCGAATTGAAGATCAGATTGCGATGCTCGTATTCGCGCATCACGGGAAAGCGCATCCCGCGACGGTCGGTAAATGCGAAGCTGCCGCAGGCGGCGCAGGACGCATTCTCTCTGACGAAGCAGCGCTCGGTCAGCATCAGCGGTGCGCGCCCGTAAGCAAGCACACCGCCGACCGAGGCGGCACGCGGCGCAGTCAATTCAAGCGAGGCGAGCGTATATTCCGCTCCCATATCCGCAAGATACGCGGCGGCGTAGGGGTTATAGGCGTTCATACGGAAGTCGCCGATCGGCTTGAGCCCCGCCTCACGGCAGAGCGCGAAGTGCGAAAGGTTGGAGATCAGGGCGTATCTCGCCCCCTTCTCTGCCGCGCGCCCGAGCGCTTCCCTGACGGCAGGCATTTCCCTTTCCATAATGACGGGCGGCAGCGCAACGCCGTTCTCGCCCGGAAGATCCTTATAGTAAAGAAGCGGAACGAAGCGGATATCAAAGGCCGCCCTCTCCTCGGCGGTCAGCGAATACAGCACCGAGGGCTCGTAAAAGACCGCGGTGGTCATCGGCCGCCTTTTCTCGGTGCGTGGCGGCGCGATCGGCCGCGCGGAGGGCAGCTCCCTGCCCGTGCTCTCCATTGCCTCGGCCGCGCGGCGGCGCAGGGCGTTCAGCTGTGCCACGGAGAGATGGATCCCCTCCTCCATCGAAAGCGAAAGGTCTGCCTCGGAAAGCGAAAGGAAGGTGCTTCCCATTTTACAAAGCCGCTCCTTGACCGCCGCCGCGGAAGGCGGTGCGCTCAGCGCGGGTGCGGGCGTGTCGCCGTACACCGTGACGCGCTTATGCGGCGCGATCAGGGTAAGACCTGCGGGTCTGCCGAGCGAAAGCGACGCCTCCGCTCGCACGGGAACGCGCGCGGGCAGAAATTCCCTGCTCTGCAAAAAGCGGCTCTCGGCCTTCTGTGCCTCGGAGCGCACGCCGATCATACCGCCGAGGCGGCCGGTGAAATATCCGTCGGTAAAGCCGCCGCGTGAGAAGAGGGCGGCAAGCGCGCGCTCCTCGGCATCCGTCGCACCGCGGCGCTCGTCGATCAGACGGCGGTAAATGCTTGTCACACCGTATACGTAATCGGGGCTCTTCATACGCCCCTCGATCTTTAAGGATGCCACGCCGCTGTCGATCAGCGCGGGGATATGGCGTGCAAGCGAAAGGTCCTTTAAGGAAAGCGGATACGCGCCGCTGCCGTACGGCAGGCGGCAGGGCTGGGCACATTCGCCGCGGTTACCGCTCCGTCCGCCGACAAGCGAGGAGAAGAGGCATTGCCCCGAATGGCAAACGCAGAGCGCGCCGTGCAAAAACGCCTCGATCTCTAAGGGCGAATTTTCGACCAGGCTGCGAAGATCCGCAAGCGAGCATTCCCGCGCCACGACCGCGCGCGTAAGGCCGAGCGCTGCGGCAGCCGCGACGCCCTCGCTGTTATGCAGCCCCATCTGCGTGGAGGCGTGCAGCTCCATTTCGGGCAGATGCTCCCGCAGCAGAGCGATACCGCCGAGATCGGTGACGATCAGGGCGTCCACCCCCATCGCATACAGGGAGCGGCAATAGGCGAGCCAATCGGGCAGCTCGCGCTCGTAAACGAGCGTATTGACCGTGACGTACAGACGAACGCCGTGCAGATGGCAATACGCCACCGCGCGAGAAAGCGCCGCCTCATCGAAGTTTTTGGCAAAGGCGCGCGCACCGAAGGACTTACCGCCAAGGTACACGGCGTCCGCGCCGCCTGCCACCGCAGCGTATAGCGCCTCCTGCGAGCCGGCAGGTGCCAAAAGCTCGACACGCTCCGATCCTCTTCTCATACACGCACTCCTTTCCCGTTCGCCTCCGCATATGCAGGGCGCGTTTTTTCTGTTATAATAATTATATAAAACTTTTCTCCGCTTGTCAAGAGCGCGGCGTTTTCATTTTTTCCCTCACCGCATCCGATCCGATGCGCATCGGGAGCGAAAACAAAAAAATCGGGTGTGCCGGCAAAACGGCAGACCCGATTTTTGCAAATTTGTAAAGGATTATTTACTTCAAACGGTTTCTTCGCTTTTTGCGATCTGCTGCTCGAGCTTTTCAAGATCGGCATGCAGCTTTGCCGCGCGGACGCTTCTCTCGCGGAGAATATCCCAGAGCATCGACCATTTTGCGCACACGGTCCGATCCTCGGGATAGAAGAAATGCAGCTCCTTTCCGACGTAGAACTGGAAATGCTTTCCTTCCGTATAGATCAGAGCCTGCAGCTCCGCAGGCGTCTTTTCGTAGCGAACCTCCTTACCGTCCTCGGTGCCCTCGTAGACGATGCCGCTCTCGTCGAAGCGGCAAACGCCGCTGCCCCGCTCGGTCATCACGCCGCGGCGCTTATCGAAGCAATGCACGCTCACCTTTTGCTTAAAGTGATAGTCCTTCAGCGTGCCGAGATACTCCATCTGCTCGGCGTGCAGATCCGAGATGGTCTTTCCGTCCGAGAGGTAGCTCGAGTCAAACACGCGCTCGTGGCCGCAGACGGTGCAGCGCAGGCGGTTCTTCTTGGTCTCGCCCGCAAACTCCGCGCCGCACATCGGGCAGCGGAACAGAAGCCTCTCCAGCCCCTCGACGTTGGCACGGCGGTCAGGCTTCCTCAGCGAAATATAACGGCGGCACTCGTCATAGGAGAGCGCGGCCTCGATCTTGGCTCCGAGCACCTCGTCGCTCATCACGGCAAGCTCCTCGGCGCTGATGATCTTATGCAGATGGATGTCCACGGGCGTCTTACGCAGACCGATGCCCCATTTGGGCTTACAGAAATAGCCGCCGACGGTATGATATTCATACACGTCCATCCCCATATGGCGGACGAGCGACACCGTATCTCCCACCATCGGGAAGCTGGTGCCCGCCGCAGAAAGCCTTCCCTCGGGGAAAAGCACCACGGAGCAGCCCTCGCGCTTCGCCGCCATCAGCTTCTTGGCGGTCTCAAGATCGGGATGGAAAAGGCGCTTGGGAATGCAGCCGAGATGCGCCATCAGCCAGCGCACGATGTGCGCCTCAAAATAGAAGCGGTTCACGACGAAGGTGAGCCTTCTCGGGTACATCGCCTTTGCGGCAAAATAGAAATCAAAGAAGCAGGTATGGCTTCCGAGGATCAGCACGGGGCGACCCTTCGGCGGCGCCTCACAGCTCTTTCTGCTGATCCGCACGTACAGAGAAGCAAAGAGCGTCACGAACGGAACGACCAGATGGTACAGGAAGGGATTGGGGCGCTCCATGGCGTGCTCATCATAAAACTCGTGCTTGATCCAGCCGCCGAGCAGAAGGCAAACGATGGCAAGCACGAAGGCGATCAGAAGGAAGATCGCGATCATCGTAAAGCGCGAGGAGAATACGCCGAGGAAGTGATAGATATAGCTTCCGAGAAGGTAGGAGCAAAGCGCGGTCGGCAGCATACCCATCATACAGGTAAGGATGAAGCGGCGGTAGGAAATATTCTTGTTCGCGCCGTAATAGGCGATCGCGCCGAAGGGGATCAGCGGCATCACGAAAAGAAGGCACATCGCCGCCATCGTGGCGTGCTTTTCCTTCATTCGGCTCTCTGCCCTCTCCACGCGCGTCACACGCCGCTCGAGCATCACCGAGCGCCAATGCAGCTGCCTTACCAGAAGGAACACGAGGCTCGCGCCCACCAGCGATGCAAAATACATCAGCGGGATCGCGATATAGATCGGCAGGATCACGCCCGCGGGGATCATCACGATCTCGGGCGGTATAAAGGCCAGCGGCAGCGAGAGCATCTGTAAAAGGAAAAGGAACGGAATGCTCACGGCGCGGTTTGCGCGAAGGTATTCCTTTGCCTCCTCGAACCGTCCCGTTTCCTCAAGACGCAAAATCTCTGCCACCGTGCCCGAAACCGCTATGTATATAAAAATGATGCATACGGCAACCAGCGCGAGCAGAGCGATCTCCAACGCACGAAATATCTTTTGCTTTGTCGTCATAATCTTATCTCCGGATCCCGAAGGAGTATTATTTAAGGAGTATTATAACACAAAACGAAGGAAAATGCAAGACAAAAGCAAAGAATTGCTTGCGTATGGGCACAAGAAACGAAAAAGATACACAAGAAAACCGCACCGTCTTTGTGGCGTTTATACGAAATTATTTGCGCTGCGCGCGTCGGTCGATCGCACGCGTGCCAACGGCGCAGAGCGCGAAGATCGTGGTGCCCGCAAGCGTTACGAGCGCAACGCGCAGCCACGGCACGGACGAAAGGCCGCTCAGGGCAAGCTCGCCCGAGATCTGCAGCGCCGCACAGATCGCGATAACGTCGTACACCGCGGCGGCAAGAAGAAATACGCTGCCCGCAAGGAACAGGGCAAACGCCGCCGAGGAGAAGTCCATTGCCTCGGAAATATAGAAGAGCACGAGAAGCAAAATCAGCGTTTCGGGCACCATATAGGTCGCGTTATAAGCAAAGGAGCCCGCCAGCACCGCCGAGGTGGGGATCGTGAGCCCCGCCCAGACCGTCGCACCCGAGATCACGTGGCAGATATAGCGAAGGACCGACGCGAGCGCCGCGCCCGAGAGCAGCGCCGTGCTCTGGCGCATACCGCTTCTGCGGAAAACACCGCCGAGGCCGAGCATCGCGTAGGCGATCACGTAGTCGAGCAGGATGACGGCAAGCACCGAGGCAAAGCCGGTCACGTAAGAAAGCGTGCGCAGGCCGAGCAGCTGCTGGATCGCGCCGTATACCGTGCCTGCGGCAAGGCCGTATTTTGCACCGTGGCGGTAAGAGATCAGCACGATCGGGAGCATCGAGGCAAAGGTGACCGAGCCGCCCGCGGGCAGCTCCGCGAGCTTCAGCATACTGAGCACCGTGGCAAGCGCGATCATAACGGCACTCTCGACGAGCGCTAAGGTCTTTTTGTTTTTCATAGAGAAACGCCTCCGAAATAGAATTCGCCACACAGAAAATATCCGTGTGGCGAGTTCTAAAAGCATCTTCCTACGACGGCATTATCCGTATCAGGTATAAGGGTTTGGAAGCCTCCATCTCAGCCTTGCGGCACCCCTGATATTCTTCTGTTGATAGCGTATGGACAGTATAACACCGCAGGCAGCATTTTGTCAAGAGAAAATCAAAAAATTTTCTGCCGTTCCCTTTTGCCCCGTCAGCTTTTTTTGTTTTCTCTCTCGGGTGCCGAAAGCACGCAAAGGATCGCGCCGCGCTTGACCGAAACGGTTACGCTCTCGCCGAGAGCGGTGTTGGAGACGCCGAGAGGAAAATCGTTTTGAAGGCTTCCCTCCGTAAGCGTATACGCGGTGCCCGCGATCGTGACCCCCTCGCATACGGGCGAGAGAGCAAACACGCCGAGCGGCTGCCCCGGCACGGTCACAAGCATCTGCGCGCCGTCCGAAAAGGCAACCATACGCACACCCTCTCCAACGAGAGCGGCGATCCTGCCCTCGCTTGCGATGCGATACAGGAGCTGCATATTTGCGACCGTGTGGTCCGCGCGGCCGCCAAGGCCGCCGTATATCTCAAAGCGCGTATAGCCGCGCTTTACGCCCTCAAGATAGGCGAGATAGGTATCGGTCTCATCCTTCCTGACAGGAAAGCGGACGAGGGGGATATCCGCGGGCGGCGGCACCGCAAGCGAATCGAGATCTCCGACCAGCAGTGACGGCGCTCTTCCCTCGCGAAGGCAGGTGAGAAGCCCGCCGTCCACGGCGATGAGAAGATCCCCGTCTCCAAGCGCGGGAAGCGGACCGCTCTCGCCTGCGCCCACGAGGTAACAGATCTTTTCCTTCATATCCTTCACCCCGTCAGGCCTTCAGCATCTCTTCCAGCGCGGTCATCACGCCGAGCTTGCCGTATTCATAAGTAAGACCGCCCTGCATATACGCGGTATAGGGGGGCGTGAGCGGCCCGTCGCAGGAGAGCTCGTTGGTCGCGCCCGTGACGAAGGTGCCCGCCGCCATGATCTCCTCGTGCGGATAGCCGGGCATCTCGCCGGGCTCGGGCACGCAGTACGCCTCGACGGGAGAGCCCATCTGGATGCCGCGGCAGAAGCGGATCAGATTTTCGGGGGTATTGAGATCGATGGTCTGCACGATGTCGGTACGGATCTCGTCGTAGCGCGGAGAGACCGAGGAAAAGCCCGCAAGCTCCAGGATGCGCGCGGCAAACGCCATCGACTTCAGCGTGGAGCAAACGGCGGCAGGCGCCATAAAGAAGCCCTTGTAGAAGGAGGCAAGCTGATTGAAGTTCGCGCCGAGGCTCTTGCCGACGCAGGGCGCGGAAAAGCGCTCCGAAATATCCTCGATCACGTCGCGGCGGCCAACGCAGTACGCACCGCTGACAGCAAAGCCCGCGCCGAGATTTTTCATCATCGAGCCGACGAATACGTCCGCGCCGACCTCGGTGGGCTCGCGGTCCTCACAGAATTCGCCGTAGCAGTTATCCACCATAACGACCGTCTCGGGGGATACGCGCTTGATCAGGGCGATCACGCGCTCGATCTTATCCATCGTAAGGCTCTTTCTCTGCGAATAGCCGCGGCTCCTCTGAATGGCGGCCACGCGCACGGGGCTCTCGGAGAGCCTCTTTTCGATCGCGGCATAATCAAAATCGTTCTCCACGAGGTCGATCTCCTCATAAAGCACGCCGCAGGCGATCAGAGAGTTTCGGCTCTCCCCCGCCGTGCCGATCACCGACCGAAGCGTATCGTAGGGCTCGCCCGAGATATAAAGCAGGGTCTGCCCGTGCTTCAGAAGCCCGCCGAGCGTAACGGCGAGGGCGTGTGTGCCCGACATCAGCTGCGGGCGCACGAGCGCATCCTCCGCGCCGAAAACGCGTGCGTAAAGCGCCTCGAGCTTATCTCTTCCGTCATCGGTATAGCCATAGCCCGTCACCTCGAGAAAATCCGTGGTGGAAACGCGGAGATCGCGGAAGGCGGCCAGCACCTTCGCGGAGCATTTCATACAGTTTTGCTCAAGTTTTGCAAATACTTCTTTACAATCTGCTTCCGCTCTCGCGGCAAGATCGATCACTTTCTGACTAAAATCGTGTCCCGTATACATTTTTATCCTCACATCTTTTCAAGCACGCCGATCAGCGCATCCAGCGAAGCGATCTCGGCATCGGGCTGTATCTCGCTTTTGTTTTCCTTGCGGCTCGGGTTGAACCATACCGTTCGTATCCCCGCGGTGATGCCGCCCTTTATGTCCGAGGTCAGGCTATCGCCGACGATGACCGCCTCGTCTTTTGAAAATCCCTCGATCGCCGCAAAGCAGGCATCGAAATACTCGCGCGAGGGCTTATTGTAGCCCACCTCCTCGGAGACGAAGCGCGCCGCAAAATACTTCCCGATCCCGGCGGACGCCACGCGCCCCGCCTGCACGGCGGCAATGCCGTTGGTGGCAAGATAGAGCGCATACTTTTTTTCATAAAGCGCCGCGAGCAGCGCCTCTGCCCCCGGCAAAAAATAATGCCCCTGCGCAAGATTTCTCTCATATACCTCGTGCACCCCGGACACCGCCTCGTGCCCGATCGCCTCAAGGAAGCGCTCGAAGCGCAGCGAGCGCAGTCTTGTGCGCGTGATCTCCCCGCGCTCCAGCGCCTCCCAGCAGCCCTTGTTGATCTTACTGTAGAGCGCCTTGTTCTCCTCCGTCACGGGGATCGAAAAGGCGCGGAGGGTCTTCTCGATCGCGACCTGTTCCGCCTCATGAAAATCCAGAATGGTATCGTCAAGATCCAAAAATACGTGCTTGATCATTTTTTCCGTCCTTTTTTTCAAAGTAGAGCCGCCGCATCGGCTGCGACGGCTTGCTTTTTTATATCTCGGCCTCTCTGTTCTCCAGAGCGGCAAGTGCCACGCGGAAGGCCTTTGCGCCCGTCAGCCTCTGCTCCTCGTCCTCGGAGCGAAGCAGAGGAAGCAGCTTGCGGTAGACCTCGCCCGCGGCGTTCATATCCTTCTCGAAATGCTCTGCGCCGTAAAGCGGCATCGTCTTATCCACGAGATCAAAATAATACAGACCGAAGGCATCGCACTCCAGGTTCTTCGGCACGAAAAAGCGCGGCGGAATGCTTCCGACCAGCTGCACGCGCAGCGCCGTTTCCATCCCGTATCTCTTCTCGGAGATCAGCCCCGTGATGCGGTTGATGATCTCGTTTCCGTTATCCACGCCGGTGATATCGATCGTCTCGGTCACGAACCTCTGCCTGCCGAAGGAAAGCTTCTTGACGTCGATGGAAAGCTCGCCGTCGTGATAATCCACGACGATGAGGTTGGCGCCGCCGACGCCCGTATCCTCAAAGCCCGTGCATTCCAGCGCGCCGCAATAGCTGTAGATGATCGAATCCCCGATCTTCATAAAATCGCTCGCCTCGTGGCGCGAGCCGAGCGCGTAGTAATCCGCGCCGAACTTCTTCAGCTCGTTTTCGGAGAGCGGGCACTCGCTCGACTCAATGCTGCCGCCGAGATCGCCGTAGCCGCAGACAAGGTTGATGCGCGACGCATCGTCCACCATCTTTTCATAAAGCGGGCTCTCGGTCATCTTCTCGTTCATAAACGCCCAGCCGTAGACCGTGACGTTGAACTGCTCGAAGTCAAAGCGGGAGAGCGTGTCCTTCGAAAACACGTAAACGTTCGAGGGAAGGCGGCCCGAGGTATAGATCGGGTTGTTCTCGTAAAAGTCGGACTTACCGGGAGAGATGATAAAAACGGTATCCGAGCAATTGCGGAATTCGCGGATCAGGACCTCCGCCGTCGTATTGGTTGCATACTGATTGTCAAAAAGATCGCCGCTGATCAGCACGACGTTGACACCGCGGTCACGCACGTACTGCATCATGCGCATAAAAGAGGAGCGCAGCTCTCTGCGACGCTCGTCACATTTCTCCGCCGTCAGTCCCACCGTGGGCGTGTCCAGATGGATGTCCGAGCAATGAAGAAATCTGAGATGCGTATTCTTACCGGTTTCGCTCATATCTACTCCTTTTTTTCGGGGCGTTTGCCGAAAAATTATTTCTTTACCTATATAGTATAGCATTTACAGACGCGATTTGCAATATTTTTATCAAAAAAACTTGCAAAATGTATTGCAAGGCAGAAAAAAATGTGTTAAAATAGGGTTACAAAAAACAAGGCAGAATTCCGGAGGTATCGATATGCTGAACTTAGCGTGCAGAAATACGGCGAAGCTCGTGCGAGCCAAGGTCGGGAGCGAAAACGTGCGTCTCGGCCGTCTGTTCACGAAAAAGGACACCGCGCGGCGCATGGCGGCGATGTTCGCACTGAACGAAGAGAGCAACGCCTGCACCGTCCTCGATCCCGGCGCCGGCACGGGCATTCTCGCTGCGGCTCTGATCGAGCGCATCTGCAAGGAGGCGCCGAGGTGCAAGCAGATCTTCCTCACCTGCTACGAAAATGAGCCCGACTTCCTTCCTATGCTGAAGGACAACCTGGAGCGCATCCGCAAGAAGTGCCGCCACGACTACGACGTGCGCCTCTTCGTCACCGTATACGAGGAGAATTATATCACCGAATCGAGGGAGCATTACACCGTGCATTTCTTCGAGCGCGTGGAGGATACCTTCGACTACATCATCTGCAATCCCCCGAGCCTGCTTTATGAAAAGGGCTCGGAGGAAGCAGACGCCATCGGCGGCATCAGCACCGTGAAGGCGCACAGCGCCCTCATCTTCGCCGAAACGGCGAAGCGCCACCTGGACGTTGGCGGCCAGCTCGTGATCGTGATGCCGACCACGGTCGCCTCCGCGACCGAGCAGCGCCCCTTCCGCCTCTCTCTCTTCGGCGCAATGCCGCCCTTCGCCGTGCATCTTTTCATCGGCAAGCAGAAGAACGAGCGCCGCGCCGTCCCCCTTAAGAAGGAATGCATTCTGGCAATGAGAAAGGGAGACGCGCCCGAGACCGTGCAGGTCTACGCCTCGGCTGACCACGGCGCGCATACGACCGCTCTGCCCCCGCTCGGCTACGACTTTATCGTGGACAAGGACGGCAGAGGGCTGACGCTGCCGAAGAGCGTGGAGGACGCCAATATCGTGCGTTATATCTCGGACTTCCCCGAGACGCTCGACAGCCTTGGGCTGAAGATGCGCACGGGTCTTGTGCTGGATAACCGCTCGGGCGGTATGCTCTTCAACGATCCCGTGAAGGGGACCATCCCTCTCATCCGCCCCGCGGCGATCGAGGGCGGCTTCGTGCATTTTCCTGCCGCGGTGCCCAAGCAGTACATTGCGCCCGTTTCGAAAACGCTCTTCCAGCCGAACAAAAATCTGATCCTGATCAAGCGCGTGCCCGCCAAGCGCGACGAGCGCTTCGTGAACTGCGGCGTGTATCTCTCCTCTCGCCTGCCCACCTACCGCTTTATCAGCACCCACAACAAGCTCAACTTCATTGATACGAAGGAAAAGGGCGGAGAGATCTGCGCAAGACTGCTCTACGGCCTCTTCGCGCTTCTCAACTCCACGATCTACGACCGCTATATCTCCATCGTCTCAAAATCCAAGCAGATCAACGCCAAGGAATTTGCGGATCTGCCGCTTCCTCCTCGCAATATCATCGAGAATATGGGCATGCGGCTCCTCGAGCTCCGCGCCACGGATGTGCGCACTTGCGACTCAATTGTAAATCCTACTTTACATATCAAGGAAAGATAACCGATTTTCCAAAAGGAGTGCCCTATGGTTACCCCGATCCGCTTGGACGATATTTTTTACTCCTCCCACACGCTTTCGATCGAAAATACGGATCTCACCGTCACGCTGGATAACGGCTTGAGAGACAATAAGGTAGAGAAGGCAAGCCTGCACAGCCACCCGGTCTTCGAGCTGCAGGCCGTATTGCATGCGGATATGATGCTCGACCTCGCGGGGCGAGAGAGCATCCGCCTTTGCGAGCACGACCTCTGCCTGATTCCGCCCGACACCTATCACGGCGTCCGACCGCTTTCGGACACCGAGCGGATCACCCTGCGCTTCTCCTGCGAGAGGAACGCCGCCGAGGGGTGCGCGGATCTCTACCGCCGCTTTCACGGTCTGACGGAGGTGACCGTGCTGCGAAGCGCCAGGGAGTTCATCCCTCTGCTGCTTTCCATCCGCGCGGAGATCCTCTCGCCGCGGACGGCGGGTGACGCGCTGATGCGCGCTTATCTCACCGAGCTTTTCGTGCATCTCTTCCGCGCGCTCAACAGCGTCAGCGAGACGCCGAGCGCCAATCCCCTCTCCGAGAGTGACGATGAGAACGCGCGCTATAACAAGATCGAGCTTCTGATGCAGTGGCGCATGGCAGAGATCTTCCGTGAGCAGGACCTTGCCGAGGTGCTCGGTCTTTCGGTCAGACAGACCAGCCGCGTGATGCAGCGCATCTTCGGAATGAGCTTTCGCAAAAAGCTTTTGGAGATACGGATGCACAGAGCCGCCGAGCTCCTTCTCACGACGGACGGCGCGGTAGATCAGATCGGCGCCGCCGTCGGCTATACCTCTCCCTCGGGCTTCCACGTTGCCTTTTGCAAGGCGTTCGGCTGCACGCCGGGCGAGTATCGGGAGAGCAATACCGCAAGCAACTTTAAAAGTCGGACATAAATTTCAAAAAAACGGCCGAAATGAGTGTTGTTTTTTTCGATAGGCTTCGTTATAATAATATCGTATACGGTATTACAAAAAAATGATTCGAGGTCACTATGAAAAAAGCAATCGAAATTCTCACTTCGCGCCGTTTTTTGCTTATCCTGACGGCGATCGGAATCACCGCCACCTACTGCATCTTTCCTTCCCCCTTTTATCTCGTGCTTCCGCTTTACATCTCTCTCTTCGTCGGTATGCTGACCTCGAAGGCGAGCCGCTACAGCTTTCTGATCGGGGGACTGAACTCTATTCTCTACACGATCACCTACATATCCTTCGGCACCTATATGCAGGCCTTCTACGCCTTCTTCTTCTCCTGCCTGATGCAGATCGCGACCTTCTTCACTTGGTCGAAGCGCGCGTATAAGGACTCCACGGTCTTTCGCCGTATGACGAAGAAAATGTATCTCGGCATCGGGGTCGGCTTTGCGCTCTGCTATGCCGCAGCCATCTTCGTTTTGACGCTGCTCGGCTCGAAATTCATTTATCTTGACACCTTCACCTCGCTGCTCAGCATCCTCGTGACGGTGATGCACCTCTGCTCCTTCCGCGAGGCACCGTTCGTTCACGCGGCAAGCTCGCTGATCGGCCTTTCTCTCTCGGTCGCGCTCGTAGCGGAGGATCCCTCCCGCTGGCCCTTCCTGATCAGCGGCATTTACGGCGCGATCTGCGTTTGGAGAAGCATTTTCGCTATCTGGAAACTCTATAAGGAGCAGCAGGCGGCAGCGTCCTCCAAGGAAACGGCCGCCGTTTGATACCATTCACATATAAAGGAAAAGATCGCTATGCTGAACATAAAAAACCGAAGAGAATGTTTTTTTGACGATTTTCTGATCGACACCGAGAAAACCACCGCAAAAAGGATTTTGCATCATCCCGTGAAGCGCGAGCGCGTGCTTTTGCACGATGCGCCCTGGGAGGGCGACGGATGCACCTATCATCATATCTTTTTTGATCCCCGCTGGCACGGCGTGAAGGGGGATTATCCCAACGGAACCTACCGCATGTACTATCTTGGCTACCACGGTGGCGAATTCTGCGAATTTTGGAACAAGGATCAGCTCGAGGGCGGCTTTCGCATCTGCTATGCGGAGAGCGGCGACGGCATTCATTTTGAGAAGCCCGATCTTGGCATCTGCACCTACGGCGGCAGTACGCACAACAATCTGATCCTCGACAAAACCATTCATCCCGAATCCTGCCAGCTCTACGTTTTCTACGACGAAAACCCCGATTGCCCCGAAAGCGAGCGCTACAAGGGCATCACCGCGTGGGATCTGCCCAAGGTGCCGGGGAAAAGAAACGAATTCCGCCTTTTCACGATGCTTTCCGCCGACGGCATTCATTTCCGCTTCGGCGAAATGATCACGAACAAGGGATACTTTGACTCGCTGAACATTATGATGTGGGACGCGGAGGAAAAGCTTTACCGTCTCTACGCGCGCGGCATGCGCATCAAGGGTATGAGCGCAGAGGAAAGCGCAAGCCTCGGATGGGATGCCATCGGCGGAAAAATCGCGGATCCCTCGGTGAAGGCGTATCGCGAGGTATTCTATTTTGAATCCCGCGACTACAAGACCTGGAGCGATCCCGTCTGCCTCTCCTACGGTGATGAGGACGAATACCACATGTACACCAACGGCATCAGCCGTTATGTCCGCGCGCCGCATATCTATATCGGCTTTCCCACGCGCTACAACGAGCGCACCGAATGGACAAAAAGCTATGACGCGCTTTGCGGCAAGGAAAAGAGATGGAAGCGCTATCAATCCGCAAACCCAAGATCCGGCCTTGCCGTGACGGACTGCGGCTTTATGACCTCGCGTGACGGACTGCATTTCAACCGCTTCAAGGCCGCATTTATGCGCCCCGGCCCCGAGCATCCAAACGGCTGGCTCTACGGCGATTGCTATCCCACGCCCATTCCGATGATTACGAAATCACAGATCCCGGGAGCGGACGACGAGCTTTCCTTCTATTCTGCGGATGGGCATTGCCTCGGCAACCCGGCTGCGCTTTATCGCTACGCGATCCGCATGGACGGCTTTGCTTCCCTGCACGCAGAGGAGGAGGAAACGGTGGTAACGAAGCCCTTCATTTACGAGGGCGAGAGCCTCTGCGCCAATATCTCCACCTCGGCGTTCGGGCATCTTTACTTCACTCTGACCTGCGAGGGCGAGAGTGCACAGAGCTGCGAGATCTTTGGTGACAGCATCGATAAGCGCATTCCTTTTCCTGACGACGCCGTGAAGAGATTTTCCGGAAAAGAGGTCGTTTTGCAAATAAAGCTTTACGATGCGGATATTTATTCTATCATATTCAGATAATTTTCAAGGAGTGATCTTATGAAAATCATTGGAAAAAGAGTGCACGCGATCCCGCCGACAAGGCAGAACCCCCGCAGCGGCGAGGGGGACTTCATCCGTCTGCCCGACGGCAGAATTATGTATGCCTATTCCGATTATTACACCGAAGGGCCGAGCGATCACGCCCCCTCTCGGATCAGCGCCGTCTTCTCCTCCGACGAGGGAGAGAGCTTCGGCGGCCACCGCGTTCTGATCCCGCCGCGCGCGGATATCGTCAACCGTATGTGCGTGACCCTGATGCCGATGCAAAACGGCGAGATCGGTATGTTTTACGGCGAGAAGTATCTCTCTGCCGAGGGGCAGGTCTATATGCGGCTGATGCTGACGAGAACGGGGGACGGCGAGCACTTCTCCTCCCCGATCTGCTGTACACCCGACACCAGGTACAACGTATTTGAGAACGCGCGCGTGATCCGCCTCTCCACGGGGCGCATCCTTATCCCCTCGAATCTTCACCCCTACGGCGAGGATGGCAGCCTTTGCAGCCGGGGCACTGCGGAGTTCTTCTATTCCGACGATGACGGGATGACCTTCCATAGAGGTGCGCGCACGGAATGCCCCTGCGAAAATCTCTCGACCGGCCTGCAGGAGACCGGCGTCTTGGAGATCGAGGGCGGCCGCGTGCTTGCCTTCTCGCGCACGAGCGGTGCCTGCCAATACATCTCGCTTTCCGAGGACGGCGGCGAGAGCTTCTCGGCGCCTCTTCCCTCCCCCTACTTCACCTCGCCGACCTCGCTTTTGCATATGCGCCATATGCCCGACGGGCGCACGCTGGCCGTATGGAATCCCGTACCGCCCACGCCCGTAACGAAGGATGACCCGAAGCGCTCGGGCTGCTGGGCGCGCACGCCGCTTGCCTGCGCCGTCGCGGACGGCATGGGTGAGAAATTTCTCGGCGACGTATTCGGCGTACCTGCCAAGGTGTTTATTCTTGAGGACGATCCGACCGAGTGCTTCTGCTACCCCGCGGTATTCTTCGGCAAGGATTATTTCCTCTGCGCGTATTATCACTCCTACGGCTCGGGCTTTCCGCTCTCCGCAAGCGTAATAAAAAAAATCGACCTCTCCGAGCTGGAGGAGGCCTAAACAAGAGGAGACACGAAACGATGAAGGTTATAGGAAGACGGGTGCACGCCATCGTGCCCAACGAGCAAAATGCCCGAAATGGCGGCGGCGACTTTATTCGCCTGCCGGACGGCAGAATTATGTTCGCCTACTCAGATCATTATACGGGCAACAATCACGATCATTCGCCCGCGCGCATCAGCGCGATCTTTTCCTCGGACGAGGGCGAAAGCTTTGGTGACTACCGCGTGGTGATCCCCTCGGACGAGCGCGTCGTCAACCGAATGTTCGGCTTTTTCCTTCCCTTACAAAACGGAGAGATCGGCCTATTCTACGGGGAAAAATTTATGAATGCGGAAGGAAGGATCTGCATGCACACGATGCTGACGAGAACGAAGGACGGAGAGCATTTCTCCGAGCCGATCGACTGCACGCCGGATGCAAAATACGCGGTGATCAACAACGCACGCGCGATCCGCCTTTCCTCGGGGCGCATTTTGATCCCCACGAACGATCATCCCCACGATGAAGACGGAAATCCGCGCCTTCGCGGCAGCTTTGAGCTTTATTATTCCGACGACGACGGCAAAAGCTTTAAAAAATCCTGCCGCATTGACAATCCTCTGAAAAACGATCCTGCCGGCCTACAGGAAACCGGCGTGATCGAGATCGAGGGCGGCAGGGTGCTGGCCTACTCGCGTACCTACGCAGGCTCGCAGTTCATCTGCGTTTCCGAGGACGGCGGCGAGAGCTTTTCCACTCCCGAGCCCTCTCCCTTCTTCACCTCCCCCTGCTCACCCATGCACATGCGCCATCTCGCGGATGGAAGAACGGTTGCCGTTTGGAATCCGCTTCCTCCAACGCCCCTGAAGGACTACTCCTTTATGAGCTGTGGCGAGCGCTCCCCGCTTGCTCTTGCCGTTGTGAACGGCAAGGGAGGCGAATTTCTCGGCCCCTACTTCTTCAGCGCGAAGGCCAAGGTCTTTCTTCTTGAGGATGATCCGAAGGAGGTCTATTGCTATCCTGCCGTGTTTGAGGGAGAGGACTACCTCCTCTGCTCCTATTTTCATTCCTACGGAACCGGCTTTCCGCTTTCCGCCACCGTGATCAAAAAGGTGATGCTCTCGGAAATCGAGTGACCGAATTTTGAGCGATTTTGGAAAGGATACGGCTATGAGTAAATTAAGCGGAATCGAACAAGGGCTCGAAATCGACGCCGCAGAGCAGACCGAAAACGGCGTGCGCACGCCGTATAACAAGGCGCATTTTGAATCCATCGGCGTAACCCGCGTTTGGGAAAAATACGACGGTGCTCTCTCCTTCGGAGAGGGACAGGTGCTCGCCATCGTGGATGACGGATGCAATCTTTCCGTTCCCGAATGGCAGACCGTGCATCCCTGGGGACCGAAGGTGGTTGCCTCCTGGAACGTATACGAGGAAAATAACGATCCCTCGCACGTGCCGCCCGGCTACCACGGCACGACCGTGGGCTACCCCTCCTCTCTTTGCTACAATGGACTTTGCGGCATCGCCTTCCGCAACCAAACCCTACCGATCCGCGCCTGCACGATCGTGCATTTGCCGAAGATCGAGGGCGAGGACGCAACGCTTGCAAAGGCGCTGGACTACGTAGCGGAGCACGCCGCCGAATACAATATCACCGCCGTCAATCTTTCCGCGTTGGATGACGTGCCGCACACCGAGCCCGTGCCCACCGTGCTGGATGCATCGCTTGCGCGCCTGCGAGAGATGAACATTTGGGTGAGCGCCCCCTGCGGCAACCTTCAGCACACGTACGGAATCTCCTGGCCCGCTTGCCAGGAAAACTGCTACGCGATCGGCTCTGTGAAGGACGAGAAGGTCTACAATGACCGATACAACAACACCGATCTTCTGGTGCACGCCGACTTCACCTCCTCCTCGAATGCCTACGCCGCCGCAAGCTTTATGATCTGGCGCGAGGCCGTGGAAAAAACGGGCTTCCCTTGGAAGGACTACGGCAAAACCATGCCCGAGGCCGCGATGGCAATGTTCAAGCAGACCGGCAAGGAATATACCGACGAGGTAACGGGGCTTTCCTTCAAGGCGCTGGATCTCGAAAAGGTGATCGACCTTATTATGGAAAGCAAGGGAAAATAAAAGGCGACTTCTAAAGCCTTTTAAACTTAAATAAGCAAGTAAATCACGAAAGGATGCCCCTTATGAATTTGTATACGAATTTTAAAGACAGTTATGTAAAGCTTTCGCAACAAACGAGCGTACTGTTGGATAAAAGCACCGTGATCGAAAGCAAAAACCCCGTGATCCTCAAAACGCTTTCGCCGCTGCTTGTTGGCGAAAAATGCGGTGCGGCCGCCGCGATCCGCTTTCTCCCCTTTGACGAAAATGCAAGGCAGAGGGTGGTTGCCGCCTTTGGCGAGGTGCTCGAGGAGACAGAGGACGCCTATCTTCTCGAGGTAAAGCCCGAGAGCATCTGCGTGTACGCGGCGGGCGAGCGCGGATACCTCTACGGTGCATGCACGCTGTATTCGCACTATCGCGATGGCATCGGCGAGGGCTGTATTTACAACGTCCCCTGCGTACCGTTCCGCGCGGTGAAAATGTATCTGCCCGCGGAGGAAAAGCTGGATGAGTTTTACTATATGCTGGATATGTTTATGCATTACGGCTACAATGCGCTCGTTCTGGAGCTCGGCGGTGCAATGGAATACAAAAAGCATCCCGAGATCAACGAATTCTGGGTAAATTACTGCAAGGAATTCGAGGAATACAGCGGAAAAACGAAAAAATTCCAGTTTTCACAGTACTGGGGCAAAAACTCCATTCATATTGAAAACGGCGGCGGAAAATATCTTTCGCAAAGCACCGTCAAGGAGATCTGTACCTATGCGCGCGCGCACGGTCTTGAGCCGATCCCCGAGGTTCCGTGCCTTTCCCACTCGGATTACCTGATCGCGGGGCGAAAGGATATCGCGGAGATCCCCGACGATCCCGCTCCCGACACCTACTGCCCCTCCAATCCCAAGACCTACGAGCTCCTTTTCGACGTATTCGACGAGGTGATCGAGGTTTTCCGCCCCAAGGTAATGCACATCGGACACGACGAGTATTACGTCAGCTGCGTTTGCCCGCGCTGCAAGGGCAAGCGTGCGGCAGAGGTTTTTGCCGAAGATATCACGAAGATCCACGACTATCTTGCCAAGCAAGGCATTCGCACGATGCTATGGTCGGAAAAGCTGCTCAACGCTTATAACACCGCCTGGCATCCCGCCGGCGGCGCGTATCTGACGCGTCTTTTCCACGATACGGATGACAAGGTCACCTTCAAGGGCAAGGATTATACCGTCAAGCGTCTGGATATTCTCTCCCACGCCCAAACCGCGATGCTCCCTCCCGACGCCAAGTTTTTCACCACGGAGGAGACCTATCCGGCCATCCGCATGATCCCGAGCGACGTGATCGCGATGAACTGGTATTGGTCTTATTATCCGCTGGGAGATCGCGACTATCATTACAACCATATTCCTATGGTATACGGAAACTTCCAGGGACAGCTCTTCTCCGATTGGAGCAGCCGCGTGGTTGCGGGCGCAAAGGGCTTTGCCGTTTCCAGCTGGGGTGCATCCGACTTCAAGCAAATGCAAAGAGGCAGGCGCCTGGCCGACGTCGTATATGCATCGCGCATGGCGTGGAGCAAGGAATACGACGATAAAAAGATCGGTACGGAGATCACACGCACTGCCGCCTCTCTTTTTGATTACAGATTCCGCGACGCGCTTGCGGGCTCGCACATCGATATCCTTCACACGACGGATCTCTTGATCCCGCACGGGTACTTCGGCTGCGGCGACTTTCTTATGGACGATATGTTCCGCCTCGGATATTATCACATTTTCTACAAGGACGGAACCGACGAAAAGGTGGAAATTCTTTGGGGCGAAAACATCGGCCCTGCCACCGTCAAAAGCGCAAGCGGAGAGAGCGGCTTTGAGGACGACGGGCGCCCCGCCGATTTCAATTACTGCATGGAAACCATCTTCACCTGCGACTTTGAGGACAAGGATGACGGAAGATACTATCGCTTCGTGATCCCGACGAAAAAGCCCGTGGAGCAAGTGAAGCCCGAGCTTTTCTCAAAATACGAGGATAACGTGGTGATCAGCCGCATTACGGTCAAAAATTAAATTCGGCAAGACCGAAGGGGGCTGTCGGATTTAGGCAAAAGCAAATAAAAACCACTTCGGAGGCATGGTTCAAAACGGTGTCTCTGTCGTGGTTTTTATGCGATTTTTTTACATTCCGATCTGCGTTTGTATTACGGGTATTCCGCGGCTTAATATTATAGGGGCTGCCTTAAACGCTCTCGCTTGGCGTTTAAGGCAGCCCCTTTTGAAAGCCGTCCGTTCGGGTATGCGCCCTTTTAAGGCCCGCGTTCTTCAAGCCCGACTTACCGCGAAGGCAAAGCCGCGGCGCGGAGCATCAGACAGGCGTAAGATCGGGCGTTTTGAAAACCTGCCCGTCTGCGGTGATCCAAACGGCCTCATAGCCCGCAAGGCTCTCTATGAGGGCCTCGCCCTCGGCGCGGTCCATCACGAAGAGCGCGGTGCTGAGCGCGTCGCACAGACCGCTGTCCTTGCCCCATACGGAGACCGAAACGAAGCGGTCAGATGGCTTCGCGGTCTCGGGATCGATCAGATGATGGTAGCGCTTGCCATCGATCTCAAAATAGCGGAAATAGCTGCCCGAGGTGACCAAGGAATTATCATTCAAGGGCAAAAGCAACACATAGCTGCCGAGCGCATCGGCATTCGGATCATGGATACCCGATGTAAAGGGCTCTCCGTCCTCTCTGCATCCGATCACGCGAAGATTGCCGCCAAAATTCAGAACAAAGCCATTGGTCACGCCGCTTCGCTTCACATACTCCGATACGCGCTCCGCGGCGTAGCCCTTACCGAACGCACCAACGTCCAGCGAAGCCTTCGGATCGTCTATATATGCTGTCAGTCCTTCTTCATCCAGAACAAGGCTTTCAATTGAAATATGCTTTTTCGCCTCAGCGAGTGCCTGCTCCGTGGGAAGTGCCGCAGCACCCTCGTCGGCATTCGCCCTCGCATCGTTCCAAAGAGATGTGACAGCACCCATCATGATATTCATGTGACCGCCCGTCAATTCATACAGCTCCTTGCCCCGAGCGAGAAAATCAAACAGACGCCGATCGATCTTCACGGGCACGCCCGTACCTCTCGCCTTATTGACCGTGCAGAGGTTATTTACCCCCGCATACTCATGATAGATATCAAAGAGCTTGTGATAATCCGATATCTCCTTTTCCGCCCCCGCGGTGACCGTCTCAAAGTCCTCGCGTGCAAGGCTCGTGGCAGAGAGCGTGATCACGGTATCAAAATATTGATAGTAGGTCACCTCTCTCTCTCGCGCACAAGACACGAGACAGGACAGAGAAACAGACAAAAGCAGGAGCAACGCCCCGATCCTTTTGCGCATATGGAAATTTTCCTTTACAAATCTTAGGTTTTTAAAGGGCTGCCGTTATTCGCGGCAGCCCCATTTTTTCTCCTAAGAGAAATTAATTGTTGTAGAATTCTACGAGATGAACGAGCTTATCGTACTTCGCCTTAGCGGTTGCCTCTGCCTTCTCGAACAGCTCCTTTGCTCTCTCGGGGAACTGCTGTGCCAGACGAGTGTAACGCGCCTCGCCGCCGATGAAGTCCTGATAGTTGCCGGTAGGCTCCTTGGAATCGAGCGAGAAGGGATTCTTGCCCTCTGCCTTCAGGGCGGGATTGAAGCGGAACATATGCCAGTAGCCGGTCTCGACCGCCTTCTTCATCTCAGCCTGGCAGTTAGCCATACCGCCCTTGATGGAGTGCATCTCGCAGGGAGCGTAGCCGATGATGAGCGAGGGTCCGGGATATGCCTCAGCCTCGGCAATTGCCTTCAGGGTCTGGTTCATATCTGCGCCCATAGCGATCTGTGCAACGTATACGTAGCCGTAGGACATTGCAATCTCTGCAAGGTTCTTCTTGCCGATCGCCTTACCTGCAGCGGCGAACTGTGCGACCTGACCGATGTTGGATGCCTTGGAAGCCTGTCCGCCGGTGTTGGAGTAAACCTCGGTATCGAATACCATTACGTTTACGTCCTCGCCGGATGCAAGCACGTGGTCCAGACCGCCGAAGCCGATATCGTATGCCCAACCGTCACCGCCGAAGATCCAAACGGCCTTCTTGGAGAGGTACTGCTTCTCGGCAAGGATCTTGGGAGCCGTGGGGCAGCCTGCAGCGGCAGCCTTCTCAAGCTCTGCGATAAGAGCCTTCGTGGGAGCGGCGTTTGCATTGCCGTTATCCTTGGTTGCAAGGAAGCTCTCGGCAGCGGCCTTGAACTCGGCGGAAGCCTTGTCGGACGCCATCATTTCCTCAACCATAGCGATGAGTCTCTCACGGATGGTCTTCTGACCGAGGTACATACCGAGACCGTGCTCTGCGTTATCCTCGAAGAGGGAGTTTGCCCAAGCGGGACCGCGGCCGCTCTCCTTGTTTACGGTGTAAGGCGTTGCGGGAGCGGAGCCACCCCAGATGGAGGAGCAGCCGGTCGCGTTGGAGATATACATTCTCTCACCGAAGAGCTGGGTGATAAGACGGGCGTAGGAGGTCTCTGCACAGCCTGCGCAGGAGCCGGAGTACTCAAGCAGGGGCTGCTTGAACTGGCTGCCCTTTACGGTCACGTTGATCAGCTCGGGCTTCTCGGAAACCTTCGCAACCGCGTAATCGTATGCTGCCTGCTGATCGAGCTGGGTAGCGATGGGCTTCATCTCAAGCGCGGGTGCCTTGCCGGTCTTCGCAGCGTTTGCGGTAACGGGGCAGGCCTTCACGCAAAGGGTACATCCCATACAGTCAAGAGGCGAAACCGCCATCATGAACTTGTACTCGGTCTTTGCAACGGGCTTATCGGTGAACTTGGAAACTGCGGGTGCTGCCTCTGCCTCTGCCGCGGTCATAGCGAACGGACGGATGCAGGCGTGAGGACATACGAACGCGCAGTTGTTACACTGGATACAGGTCTCGGGATTCCACTGAGGAACGGAAACGGCAACGCCGCGCTTCTCGTATGCTGCGGAGCCCTGGGGGAAGGTACCGTCTGCGTACTTCGCAAAGGTGCTTACCGTCAGGCTGTCACCCTGCATTCTGCCAACGGGAACCACGATGTCGTTTACAAACTCAACGAGAGATGCTCTGGTACCGGTAGCCTTCGCTACGGGTGCGGTCTCGCCTGCGTTTGCCCAAGCCGCGGGAACGTCAACGGCGGTAAGTGCGTCCTTACCTGCGTCGATCGCCGCATAGTTGAGGTCAACGATCGCCTGGCCCTTCTTGATATAGGACTTGTATGCTGCCTTCTTCATATACTCAAGAGCCTCTTCAATGGGAAGAATGCCTGCAAGCGAGAAGAATGCGGACTGAAGAACGGTGTTCTTTACCTTTGCGTTACCAAGGTCGATCGCGAGCTTGGTCGCGTTGATGATATAGAACTTGATGTTGTTCTTCGCGATATAGGTCTTGACCGATGCGGGAAGATGCTTGTCCAGCTCCTCTACGCTCCAGGGGCAGTCGAGAAGGAAGGTACCGCCGGGCTTCACGTCGGAGATCATATCGTACTTATTAAGGTATGCGTTGTTGTGGCAAGCAACGAAGTCAGCCTTATTGATATAGTAAGAGGACTTGATGGGGCTATCACCGAAGCGCAGGTGCGAGATGGTGATACCGGAGGTCTTCTTGGAGTCATACTGGAAGTATGCCTGGATGAACTTATCGGTGTGGTCACCGATGATCTTGATGGAGTTCTTGTTTGCACCGACCGTACCGTCGCCGCCGAGACCCCAGAACTTGCACTGGATCATATCCTGCGGAGCGGTGTCGGGCGCAGCCTTCTCGGTGAGGGAGTGACCGGTGAGGTCATCCACGATACCAATGGTGAAGTGGTTCTTCTGCTCGCCTGCCATATTCTCGTAGATCGCGAAGACGGAAGCGGGGATGGTATCCTTCGAGCCGAGACCGTAACGGCCGCCGAGAACCTTCACGCCGCATCTGCCAACCTCGTTGAGCGCTGCGATAACGTCAAGGTAAAGGGGCTCGCCAAGAGAGCCGGGCTCCTTGGTTCTGTCAAGCACGGAGATGACCTTTGCGGTTGCGGGAATTGCCTCGGCAAGCTTCTCTGCAACGAAGGGTCTGTAAAGACGGACCTTAACGAGACCGACCTTCTCGCCCTTGGCAAGCAGGTAGTCGATAACCTCCTCGGCTACGTCACAAACGGAGCCCATAGCAACGATCACGCGATCTGCATCGGGCGCACCGTAGTAGTTGAAGAGCTTATAATCGGTGCCGAGCTTCTCGTTGACCTTGCCCATATACTCCTCAACGATCGCGGGAAGCGCATCGTAGTAGGGGTTGCAGGCCTCTCTGTGCTGGAAGAAGATATCACCGTTCTCTGCCGAGCCGCGGAGCATAGGCGTGGACTCGGGGTTGAGAGATCTGTCACGGAATGCCTTAACGGAATCCCAGTCAACCATCTCGGCAAGATCCTTATAATCCCAGGCAGCAACCTTGGTGATCTCGTGAGAGGTACGGAAGCCGTCGAAGAAGTTAAGGAAAGGAACTCTGCCCTTGATGGTAGCAAGGTGAGCGACAGCACCGAGGTCCATAACCTCCTGGCCGTTGCTCTCCGCCATCATAGCAAAGCCGGTCTGACGGCAGGCATATACGTCGGAATGGTCACCGAAAATGTTCAGCGCGTGGGAGGCTACGCATCTTGCGGATACGTGGATCACGCAAGGAAGCAGCTCGCCTGCGATCTTGTACATATTGGGGATCATAAGAAGAAGACCCTGAGAGGCGGTGTAGGTGGTGGTCATCGCACCGGCTGCAAGAGAGCCGTGAACCGCACCTGCGGCACCTGCCTCGGACTGCATCTCAACGACCTTAACGTTCGTGCCGAACACGTTCTTTGCGGGCTCGCCGAAGATGTTCTTGTTGGAAGCAGACCAGGTGTCTGTAACCTCAGCCATATTGGACGAGGGGGTGATGGGGTAGATAGCAGCAACTTCCGTAAACGCATACGAAACGTGCGCAGCGGCGGTGTTACCATCCATAGAAATTTTCTTTCTTTCTACCATTGGTTTTTCCTCCATATATAAATTTTATTATAAACATATAACGCGGCGTGCGTACACACCATCGGTTATTATAACACAAAATAACTAAAAAGTAAAGAGAAAGCGGAAATTTTCGTTAATATTTTAATAATTTTAGCCTTTTTCACAAACCGCGGCGAAAAAAAACACCTGCCGATGTGTCATTTTTGGAATTTCGGAAGCAAAGTACGCCTTTTTGACTTGACAAAGCGGGCGGGCGGTTGTATAATAATATGATGAAAACATACACGCGAAAGGACCTTTCTTTATGAACGGCGATAAGAAAACCGTCTTCTCCGGGGTGCAGCCCTCGGGAAACCTCACCATCGGAAACTATCTCGGCGCGATCAAAAACTTCACGCGCTTCTCGGATGAATACAAGACCTTCTACTGCGTAGTGGATATGCACGCCATCACCGTGCGCCAGGTGCCCGCGGAGCTTCGCCGCCGCACCTACGAGACCCTCGCTCTCTATATGGCGTGCGGCCTGGATGAGAAGAAGAACACCCTCTTCGTGCAGTCGCACGTGCCCGCGCACGCAGAGCTCGGCTGGATCCTCGATTGCTATACGATGTTCGGCGAGCTTTCCCGTATGACACAGTTTAAGGATAAAAGCGCAAAAAATGCACAGAATATCAATGCGGGTCTCTTCACCTACCCCACGCTGATGGCGGCGGATATCCTCCTCTATCAGACCGATCTCGTGCCCGTCGGCATCGATCAGAAGCAGCACCTGGAGCTTGCGCGCGATATCGCAATGCGCTTCAACCAGCTCTACAGCGATACCTTCACCGTGCCCGAGGGCTATATCCCGACCGATACGATGAAGATCATGTCCCTCGCCGCTCCCACGCAGAAGATGTCCAAGTCCGACGAGAACGCAAACGCCGTGGTCTATATCCTTGACTCCAAGGACGATATGATCCGCAAGTTCAAGAAGGCGGTGACCGACTCGGAGGCAGAGGTGCGCTACGCGCCCGGCAAGGACGGCGTCAACAACCTGATGACCATCTACCGCGCCTTCACCGGCAAATCCTTCGAGGAGATCGAAAGAGAATTTGCAGGCAAGGGCTACGGTGACTTCAAGCTCGCCGTCGGCGAGGCCTGTGCTGACGGTCTCGCGCCCGTGCGCGCGGAGTTTGACCGTCTGATGGCGGACAAGGCATTCCTTGAATCCGTGATGAAAAACGGAGCGGAGGAAGCCGCGTATTACGCAAGAAAAACGATGTCGAAGGTCAGAAGAAAGATCGGTTTTGTAAACTAATTTTTACATATTAGAGAAAGACAGTGGAAGAGAAGCCCCGAGGCGCCCCTCTTCCACTTATTTTTTATGAAGCCGATCATCTGTTTTTTATTCACCTTTTTACTCTCTCTGTTTCTGATGCCGCGTGCCAGGCGCGCAGGGCTTTTGCTCGGTGCGCTCGATACGCCCGACGGCGGCCGCCACCGCCACAAGGGACCGACGGTGCGCTTTGGCGGCGCGGGAATATTCGCCGCCTTCCTTCTTTCCCTATGGCTCTTTTACCGCCCTCTTGACGCCGTTGGTGCGGCACTGCTCTCGGGCGGCGGCATCATCTTCTTCTGCGGTGTGCTGGACGACGTGCGCGGTCTGAGCCCGAAAACGAAGCTGATCTTCCAGGCCGCGGCGGCGATCACGGCGCTTGCCGTTTTGTCCGTGCCGCGCGAGATCTCCTTTCTCTCGCTCTCGCTGCCGCTTCCCACCCTTGCGGGCTACGGCTACGGCATCTATCGCTTTATGCTCTATATGAACGGCGTGAACTTCACCGACGGCATCGACGGTCTCTGCGCGGCGGGCTCGCTCGTCGCTCTCTTCGGCTTCGGCACGGTGCTTGCCTTTCATGGCGAGAGCGGTGCGCTCGCCGCCTTTCTTCTGCTCTTTTCCCTGCTCGGCTTTCTTCCCTACAACCTTCCCCCCGCAGGGCTCTTTATGGGTGACTCGGGCGCGCAGCTGCTCGGCTTTTCGCTCGCCGTGCTTGCCATGACGCCGATCGGCGGCAGGATCCGCACCGAATGCGCCCTTTTTCTCGCGCTTCCCGCGCTGGATACCTTCGTTTCGGTCACGCGCCGCCTTTTGCAGGGAAAAAGCCCCTTCCGTGCGGATCGCGGCCATCTCCATCACATGCTGATCGAGGCGGGGCTTTCGCCGAAGGGGGCTTTGAAAATATTGGTTTTCTTTTCGATGGCGATGACGGCGCTCGGGATGATACTTCTCTTACCCCTCGGATGAGGGTGCGTGCGCCGCATCGTCACGGTATTTCGGCTTGATATGATAGAAGTCGAGCAGGCAGATGAGGATCAGCGCGGTAAGCCCCGCGGTGAAGCCGCCGTTATACAGCACGAAGCCGCCGTGCATCTCGTCGGTCACGGTGCAGATGGTCGCGCCGAGGAAGCCTGCCAGCGTACCGAAGCGCTTTCCGTATTTCCCTGCAAAGGGGCAAAGGCCGGTGGCGAAGGCAAAGCCGTTCACGTAGCTTTGCGTGCCGAGCGTCCAGGCGACGGGGCGGCCGAGCGCCACGCAGGCGAGAGAGCAGACCGCGAAGAGCGAGAAATAGCCGAGCGCGATCGGCGCGATATTGCGCACGTGCTGTCCGTCCGCCGAGAAGGAGAGCGCCGCGAAAACGACACCGACCGTCGGCCCCGTGAAGCATGCCGCGGCGGGCAGACCGGGGATCAGGAGCGGCAGCGCGAACACCGCGTTCAGATACACGAGCAGCGAAAGCCCGTACACGCCGAAATTGACGAAGCAGAGCGGCACGCCGTAAAGATGGTAGAAATCCGTTCCCCTTCCGCTGGAGCGAAGCAGGGCGCGGTAGCCGCGAAGGCTTTTTTTGTTTAGCAAAAAGCCGACGAGGAGCGTGAGCGCGAACAGGAGGAAAAGGCAGCCCTCGGCAAAAAGTCCTTCGGAGGAAAGCAAGGACGGCGTTTCCATCCCCGCGGTGACCGAGGGCGCGGGCTCGGAAATACCGAGGCTCGGGTAAAGGAAGGAATACAGAAACAGACCGAGAAGGCCGAGCGCGAGCCCTGCCTTATACATATTGTAGCCACGGTGCATCGCCGAGGTTCCCGGCAGGACGGCGGGCGCAAAGAAGCCGGAGAATACCGTAAGCAGGATCGAAAGCACAAGGCCGATCACCGAAAAGCCGAGCGCATCGCGGTCGGGCAAGGGATAGGCAAAAAGAAGATCGCTGACAAAGGGCGCCAGCGCCGTGCAGAAGAGCATCAGATGCCCGTTCTCCGAGATGGGACAGCGGCGCACGAGGCAATGCAGAAGCACGCCGAGCATCGGGAGCCAGAGATTCAGAAAGTTGAGGCCGTAAAAGCCGTGCGCCACCACGAGAAGATAAGCGGCAAACGCCGTTGCGTTCACAGGCATGCGGGAAAGATGGATCACTGCGTTGGCAATAAGGCCGCACACGCCGACGTTGAAGAAGGTGACTGCGATGCCCGAAAGCGCGAAATAATTCGTCACGAGGCGGCTCGGTGCAAGAAGCATCCGCCAAAGCGAGGGAAAGAAATCCCCCTCACGCAGCATCAGCGCCGCAAGTGCCGCGCACACAAGAAAGTATACACTCAGAAAAAACATAAAACACAGCATACGGACGTCATCTTTCGTCCGCACCGCCATATTCCGACCGTTTTGCATTTTTTTCTCTCCGTTTTTGTTATCCCTTACATTTTACTCTATTATGACGGAAAAATCAAGAGGCAAAGGAAGTTTTCCCTCGAAGCGCGGCGGATCGTGAAGAAATCATCCGAAAAAAATTCTTCCATTTTTTATAAAACCTCTTGACAAATGCTTTTTAATTTGCTATAATACAGAATGTCCGCGATGGACATTGGTTGCTGCTATGGCTCAGTTGGTAGAGCACATCCTTGGTAAGGATGAGGTCCCCAGTTCGAATCTGGGTAGCAGCTCCAAACAAAAAACGCACCCAAAAGGGTGCGTTTTTTGTTTGAACCGCTATCTGCGATTCGCACCGGGTTTTTGCGCTCCTGCGCAAAATCCAGTTTGCAGTCGCCGCGCAGAGCGCGTCGAGCTCGCTCGTAAGCGGCAAGCGTGCGCCTACTCGCCATAGGCGAGAAACTGGGTAGCAAGAGATTATACACTCGCTTTGCGAGTGATGATATGCGCTTGCTTTTGCAAGCGATGATATACAAGGCTTTGCCTTGATGATATGCACGCCTATGGCGTGATTGATGCGGAGCATCAGCGCAGAGCGCGTCGAGCTCGCTCGTAAGCGGCAAGCGTGCGCCTACTCGCCATAGGCGAGAAACTGGGAAAACGCACCCAATTGGGTGCGTTTTTTTGTTTTCAACCGCCGATCAATCCTCTTTCGCGCCGTTCACGGCAGGAAGGCCGAAGCTCTTGAACACCGCCACCGCACGCTCCACGTCCTCCAGCAAGGTTTCCTCCGAGGGCAAATGACAAGGCATTTCCAGCGCCTCATAGCGCGATGCGGCAAAACTGTGATACTGCAATACCTTTATTTTTTCGATCCCCTTCAGCCCAAGAAGAAATTCTGCGATTTTCTCGCACTCGCCGTCATTATACCCCTTCACAAGCGGATAGCGAATTTCCACCCTGCATCCCCGCTCGCAAAGAAAGGACAGGTTCTCTAAAATCCGCGCATTTCCCTTTCCCGTGCATCGCAGGTGCACCGCCTCGTCCATCGCCTTAACATCATATAAAAACTTCTCCGTGTAGGGGATCAAATTTTCCAGCACCTCGCGCTTGGCGTGCCCGCAGGTATCGATATAAACACCGATGCCGCGATCGAACAGCGCCTTTGCAAGTGCGACGGCAAATTCAGGCTGAGCCAGGCATTCTCCGCCCGAAAGCGTTACACCGCCCTTTTCACCGAAAAACGGAGCATCGGCGCTCAAAAGCGCCGCAAGCGCCTCGGCCTCATACTCCATGCCGTATACCCAAAGCGCACCCGTGGGACAACGCTCTGCCGCTTCGGCACTTTGCTCGCCACGGCAAGCACCGCAGGAGATGCATTTTCCTTTGAAATACGCAACCTGCCTCTCAAACGAAAGGCTTTCCGGATTGTGGCACCACAAGCAGCGAAGCGGGCATCCTTTAAAAAACACCGTGGTTCTCAGCCCCTCGCCGTCGTGAATCTCCATGCGCTTGATTCCCGAAATCCTTCCCTTCATCGCGTCGACCTTTCTATAAACTCCATCTGTTCTTTTTCACTCAGCAAGGTATAGCGCACGTTCCAGCCGCAAAGTCTGACCTGCAGATTCGGATATTTTTCGGGATGCTTCCTTGCATCCATCAAGGTTTCGGTATCCAACACGTTATAATGAACGGCAAAGCCGCCCAGCGAAAAATACCCCTCCAGGCTTGAAACCAAAGCACGAATGCCGTTCTCTCCCCGAACCGCCGAGGAATGCAAATCAATATCCGCGATCGCGCCGTTCGGCACTCTCGTTGCATCTATGCTTGCCACGGAAAGAAGATGTGGCGTTGCGCCCTCGCGGTCACAGCCGAAGCTTGCGCCGGTGTTTTGAGAAATCGGCTCGCCCAAGCATCTGCCATCCGCCGAAGCGGCGGTTTTTTCGCCGAACGCCCATCTCCAATTGATAGAAAACAGGCCGAGGCGCCATTTGCCGCCCTTGGCATTCGGCTTACAACGAACGGAATCTGAAAGAACGTCTACGATCCGTTTTGCGATCGCATCGGTGCGAGCATCCCCCATACCGTACTTCGGATATTTATTTTTAATCAGCAGTCTGAAATGCTCCTCGTTTTCCCAATTGGACTTCAAGATTTCAACAAAACGCGCAAGGCTGACCGTTCGATCCTCAAATACCGCTTTTCGAATCGCGGCAAGCGAGTCCGCCGCGGTCGCAAGTCCAAGCGCATTCAGCGAAGAGCTATTATATTTCGCGGTATAATCGCAGTACAAATCTCCCGCCTTCTCCAGCGCAGAGCAATAGGTCGCGGAAAGAATCGGAGCGGAATGAATTTTGGCATACTCCGCTTCAAAAAGATCCGTGAGCTCCATAGCACAGCCGCAAAGATACGAAAGCTGGCGGCAAAACTCCTCAAAAAGTGCCTCATAGCTATCAAGGCATCCGTTATTTTCCAGGCCGAGAAGCTCTCCCGTCAGCATATCGCGGCCACCGTTCAGCGCAAGCTCAAGCGCCTTGGGGACATTCACCCTTGCATTGCAGGAGCAGGTCAATTCTTCATCGCCGCCGCATTCATAGCATCCAACGATATGATAGCGAGCCGCATCTCTGTGCGTAACCCCTTGCCCCTCCAGGGCGCTGATCACGCATCGATCCGACATAAAAACGATGCTGTTATTTCCGGAGCGGATATATCGGAAGGCCGCCTCCACAAAATCGTGCGGCGTTTTTTCATTCCATAACAGATGGAGCTTGACATTCTGCGTTTGCGCAGAGCCGTAGGCGTGCAAAAAAGCATACGAAAGCGCATTCGTCAGATCCACGCCGTTTTCATCCGATCCGCCGAGCGCAAACGGGATGTTTGCCACAGCCTTCAGGCGATCGATCTCCGCGATATAGTCCGCGATTAGAAGATCCGCATCTGCTTTATCCGCTTTTTCATAAAAAGGATAAAACAAGCCGTCCGGGCGGCCCAGCGTTCGCAAAACCGTTCCGTCAAAATATTGCTGGAGCACGTAATAAACGATGGAGGTCTGCATCGCCTCAAAAAGATTCGACGGCGCATGCTCGCAAAGTTCTCTCAGCCCGCGCGCCATCTCCTGCTTGCCTGCCGCAAGAGCCACGTCCGCCGCACGGCGCATAAAGCGAAGCGCCGCATCATAAACCCGCAAAAGGTTATCATAAAATGCTTCTGTTCCTTCGTCGGCACGGGCGGCATACTCTGAGATCCGATTTCTGAGGCCGAAAATACCGAGAGAAATCACGCTCTCCCAGCCGGCGCTGGTATGCCCGAAATCGCAAGCACCCGTGTATGCCAAAGACTTGCTGTTTTGATATAGCTTACTTGCGCAAATCGGCGCATGCACCTCGTCCTGTCTTCCATACATGACCCGGCTTGCAATATTTCCGTGATCGGGCACGGCAAAAAAACGGTTTTCCTTCGGAATCGTCAGCTCGCACCGATCGAGCATTCTTTCAATTCTTTCACAATCCAAGCGCAAAACGTGATCGCTTGCCATCTTACCGTACTGATGGATATAATCTAAAATTTCTTCTTCCAAAAAAGGCATACGTTCACTTCCCTTCGCGCTTATTATATCATCAGGCGAAAACGCTGTAAATATGAATTATCGATAAAATTGCACTTTTCGAAACAAAATACAATTTTTTTGTTGATTTCCAAGAGAAAATATGATAAAATCAAAACGGAGGTGCAGATTATGGAGAAAAATGATATTTTACAAAAATCGCTCGTCATAAAGAATATAATCGCCGTCATCAAGGGACACAATCCAAACTGCCGCAAGCTTCTTAAGCGCGTTGGCAGGCATAGCGATGCCTTCGTTTATATTCTTTCGGGCAGCTGCGCCTATCACTTTGACGACGGCGTTACCTTCACCGTGCAGGCAGGCGACGTGTTCTACCTTCCGTACCAATCGGTATACACGATGTATATTTACGACGCGAACTATAAATTCATCTTTTGCGACTTCGAATTTTCAGATCCGAGCGTAAAAAAAGCCGCCGTCTACACCGCGGAAAACGCAGAGCATATGGACGGTCTTTTCGCCAATCTTTTAAACTGCTATCAAATCGGTTCGATTGCATCACGCGCCGAATGCATGTCTGTCTTATATCGCATTTACAGCCTGCTTTTTAAGTGCACGGAGCAAGGCGCACCCGCCAATAATCAAAACGACCGCATCAGCGCCGCCAAGCGCTATATCGACGAACATTACAGCGAGGTCTCTCTCAGCATCGCATCCCTTGCCGAGCAAGCAGGCATCAGCGAGGTATATTTCAGGAAGCTCTTTCATGAAAAATACCATATTTCTCCCGTCAAATACCTCATCACGGCGCGGCTGAGCAATGCAAAAAAGCTGATGCGATACGCCTTTCTTTCCATCGAGGATTGCGCGCTCCAAAGCGGATTTTCTTCTGCACAGTATTTTTGCCGCGCCTTTAAAAAAGAGCTTGGGATCTCCCCCGGAGAATATAAAAAAAGCATCTATGAAAAGCGCTGATGCAAGCATTAAGAAAAATCCATCGCAGACACATTTCGATCCGCGATGGATTTTCTTTATTTTAAAACTCCACCAAAATGACAGTGTTGTTCTTGATTTCCTTGATTACGGGCGACCAGGAGAGCATTCGATCATCGTCAAGAAGATACCATCTTGCATCCGAGAGATCCGCACCCTCGATCTCAAGGGGCTTATCCTCGCCGGAAATGTTGGAGATCATCAAGGCATTTTTCTTTTCGTTGGTTGCGCAAACAGCGTAAACGCCTGCATCCGCGCCCTCCAGCGCCACCTGCGTGCCAAGCTTATACAGAGAGGCGAAGGCGGCGAAGGTATAATAAGCAGGCGAGAGCTTCGGGAAAGCAAGCGCGGGCAGGAACAAGGCGGAATAGGTGCTTCCGTCCAAGCGCGCATCATAGATCATCAGCATATCCACAGCGGTATTTTGCGTTCCCAGCATGATTGCCGCAACGTCTGCCGCGTGAACGGCCTTATCACGATCCGCGCGAGAGGGAGGATTCCACTCGTTGATATGCGTTTCCACGTGGCCA
>JAGBBQ010000072.1 GCA_017938425.1 Clostridia bacterium
ATCGATGGAAAAGGGCGAAGTATATAATTTGACGGCATTTAGTATGTGTGCGCACAACGGCACGCATATAGATGCACCGCGTCATTTTATTAGAGATGGAAAAACTGTGGATGAGAAGTCTTTGGAGGCATTTATCGGAATGGCTTACGTAGCAGAGCATAGTGGGGTTGTTACCTATAATGATGCCACGGAAATAATCGAAAAAGCCAAAAAGCATAATGCGGAAGCCGCAAAGAGAATTCTGATAAAAGGAGATGTCGAGGTATCGTTAGAGGCAGCAAAGGTATTTGCATCTTCAGATATTTTGCTTCTGGGAAATGAACCACAGACAGTCGGACCTCAAAACGCGCCAATGGCGGTGCATCTTGCACTATTGTCTGCAGATGTTATCTTGCTTGAGGGGATTCGTTTGGCAGAGGTGTCCGAGGGAATATATTTCTTAAATGCGGCTCCGCTGAATTTGGCGGGGGCAGACGGTTCACCGTGCAGAGCGGTGTTGATAGATAATGAGTAAGTAAATTCCAATTTATCGAGTTGATATTTTTTGTGGGGAATTTTTTTGTGGAAAATTTTCAAAAGTGTAGCACACTATACTTTCAAAAGAAAGCCGTGTGTTTTGCAAAGCAAAAAGTAAAGGATAGCAAAATTTTGCTATCCTTTTATAATGTCTAAAAAATCCCTATGAGTGACGCACCTATAGGGGAGCGTTTTTTATGATGGATCTTAGTGCCGCCCGATGTGCGCTTTATCACTGCTGGCCCCAAAGGGTGCTTGCGGTTGCGATCTCGTCGTAGTCATAGACGGGAACGGCGAAGTTTTCGCCGCGCAAGGGAAGCAGCTCCTCCTCAAGCTCCTCGATTCTTTCGATCTTGCCCGCACAGTAGTCAAGCAAGCGGCGCTTGCAGGAGTCCACGCGCGCGATCACGCCGCCAACGCGGATCTCCTGGCAATCAAAGCCGTAGGTCTTATTCTCCGTGTACCACTGCTTGCGGAAGGCGGGAAGGAAGTCCTGCAGCTGCTTATAAAGCAGGGTGTAATCCTCCTTGGCGAGGCGAAGGAGCTCTGCCTTGTCGCCTGCCTTGTAGGCTTCACGCGTTTTCACGCCAAGCTCGTATTTCGTTGCGAAAACGGCGGCCATTTTTGCGTAGCAATCGAACATATAGCCCCATTTTTTCGTCTTTTTCGCGTGCGCCTTGAGCTGCTCTGCGAGGCGTGCGTATTCGGCCCCTTGACCTTCCTTGACGCAAGGATCGCAGATGCCGGAGAAGAGATCGGTGAAGAGCACCGTTCTGGAGGCGCGTTCCGGTCCCTTCAACTCGGGATGGATGATGTCCAGCTTGTCGAGCATCATAAAGGCATCAAAGTCATAGCCGAAAATGCGCTTGAATTTTGCTTTGATCTTTTCCTCGTCCGTGTTGCCGCGCATATATTCCGCAAGATAGAGAAGCGCGGGAAGGGTTGCGTAGCGGGAGCATTCGCAGCCGTTGTCGCCCCACATCGTCATAACCACGTGCTTGATTTTTGCTTCGCGGCAGGCCTCGATGGCGGGCACCATCGTAGCGATGGAATAGGTGTTGGAGGGCGCGAGCGAGCGCCAGCACCAAACGCCGCCGGCAAACCAAATTTCGTTATTGAACTGCTGGTGCGTTTTGAGGGTGTTGAGATAGTGCTCTTTGCTTGTGGAATAATAATCCCAATACACGAGCTCCACGCCCTTCGGCACGGATTCGATCGCCTCCTGCGGCACTGTCTGCACGCCGAAGTCTCCGAGCTTGACGTACGCTTTTGCCCAGGTCTTGATAAACATATCCGACCAAACGATCGCGTGGCAGCCGTATTTTTCCACGATGGCGTTTACCTTTTCAAGATGGCGCTTCATCATCTGGAGGCGATCCTCGTATCCGTATTTCGTGAGGTGCTTTCCGCGGCCAAGCTCATGCGCCTCGTCCATACCGATATGGATGCGGCGCGTGCGGAAGCATTCGCTGACGGTTTTGATCATTCTTTCCACGAGCTCGTAGGTGCGCTCGTCATCGATCAGCAGCGTGTCGTTGATCTCAAAGGGTGCCTGATTCCACCTTGAGAAGGAGCGCAGGTGTGCCAAGGTCTGGATGCAGGGGATGATCTCGATGCCGAGCGCGGCGGCAAAGGTGTCCAGCTCCTTCATCTCCGCGATGCTGTAGCGGCCGCGCAGGTAGCCGAAGTAGGGCTCCTCGGGGATCTCGTAGCAATCCTCGTTATAAAAATACACGCAGTTGTAGCCCATCCTTTTGAGATAGGTAAGGTATTCCTTGAACGAGGGAATGCTCATCACGGCGTTGCGCGAAAGGTCGAGCATCACACCAAAGGTTTCGGGCATATACTTTTTCATTTTCTGTATACTCCTCATTTTTATTATTTAGCGTTCGTATTTTGATGATCAATAGCAGTCACGGTCGGGATCCTCCGCGATGGGCTTGACGAGGGCGGCCTGTATCTTGGGCTCCTCGGGCTTGCCGCCGTTCTCCTTCTTCCATTCCCCGGGCGGGCAGCCGTGCATTTTTTTGAAGCAGCGGGAGAAGTATTCCACGTCCGAAAAGCCCGAGAGAAGCGCGACCTCCTTGATGGACTGATCGGTCTCGCGCAGCAGCTTTTCTGCATTTTCCATGCGCTTTTTCAGCACGTATTCCATCACCGTTATCCCGAATTCCTTGCGGAAATGCTCCGTGATCGTCACGGTGGAGCAATGCAGATGCCAGGAGAGATCGGCCAGGGTGATCTTGTCGGAGAGATGGGTGCGGATATAGTCCTTGGTCTGCCTTGCGACGGAGGGCGGCGAGTCCTCAAAGAGGTTGCTTCTCGCGATCTCCTCCGCGATCAGGGTGAGGATCGCGTGATAGGCGCGGAAGTCCTCGCGGCTGAGGTGCGGCATCGTTCGGATCTCCTTAAGCACCTCCTCGTAGGAGAGGGAGGGGGCGATGCTCAGAATATCCTTTGCGATCTGCGTATCGTCGCCGTCCACGAAGCCCATCGGGCAGAAGATGTAGCCGAGCTTTTCCTCGTTTTTCATGATCGGGATGTGCGTTTTCGTCATTCCGAAGGGGCAAATATAGATCAGCGGCTCGCGGCTCTCGCTTGCGAGGGCGAAGCGCTCCTTATCCGAGGCGCGGCACATATCGAGGCAGATCGGCGCACGGTGAATGAGCGTGCATAGGTTGCCGGGCAGGCATCGCTTGCTCGTCACGGTACGGAAGCTTGCGTTCTGCACTACGACCTCCATACCCGAAATTTGATAAAAGCAGCGGATCAGATCCTCCGCGCGTTGGTTGGACAAAACGGTCCACCTCCTCTCTTTTAATGCCATTATAACAGATGAAAGCAAACATTACAATAGATTTTAGAAAAATCGCCCTGTATTATCAAAAAGACATGGTTTATCGATTTTCCATACTTCTTTATGGATTTGTCATTTCAATTGCAGGAGGCCTTTGATATAATGGTTCTGTAATCATTAATTTGCGGTGGATCCGCAGGAAAGAGGCATATGATGAGAGAAATGAAGGATCTTGTAGTTGGCGTTGTCGGTCTCCGCTTCGGCGCGCAGCACCTTAAGGGTGTTATTGAGAACGGTGCGACCGTGGGGATGATCTGCGATAAGGATGCGAATAGGCTTGCCGAGGTCGGCGAGGAGTGCGGCATTCCCGCAGAGAAGAGAACCACCGAGCTTGCCGACGTGGTCAACAATAAGGAGATCGAGGTCGTGATCCTTGCGACCCCCGATATGACGCATAAGGATCAGATCGTGCAGCTGCTCGGCGCAGGCAAGCACGTGCTTTGCGAGAAGCCGCTGGCACTCGAGAAGAGCGATCTTGACGAGATCGTCGCCGCCGTGAAGGCACATCCCGAGTGCAAGTTTATGGTCGGCCAGATCTGCCGCTTCACCCCCGCCTTCAAGATGGCGAAGGAGATCATCGATTCCGGCCGCGTGGGCGAGATCTATTTCGTTGAGTCCGAGTATGCGCACGACTACGAGCATATCTTCAACGATCCCACCCGTCAGTGGAGAGCCGATCCTAAGCGCCACGGCGTGATCGGCGGCGGCTGCCACGCAGTGGACCTGCTCCGTTGGCTCGTCGGCGGCGATCCCTACGAGATCTACGCGTACGGCACGCATAAGATGCTGAAGCAGCTCCCCTATGATGACTCCACCCTCGCTATTATGAAGTTCCCCGGCGATATTATGGGTAAGGTATTCGTCTCCACGGGCTGCAAGCGCGGCTACACGATGCGCACCCTCGTCTACGGCACGAAGGGTACCCTTATCTTCGATAACAAGTCCGATACGATGACCTTCTTTGAGGTAAATCCCGAGGACGCGGACCACAAGGCGGAGGAGAAGATCATCCCCGTGGATATCAACAACCACAACGCCGCAAGCGAGTTCAAGACCTTCGCGGATCACATCCTGAACGATACCCCCGTCACCACCGACGTAATGGAGGGTGCAAAGACCGCTCTGGCCTGCATCTCGATCGTTGAGTCCTCCGTGACCGGAAAGGTGATCAACCCCGACTACTCCTTCTCGTAAGAGGCTGTCAAAATTTAGTATAAATTTCCGTTTCCCCTATTTTGCGTAGAGAACGGTGGTTTAACACCCAAAAAGAGCGCTTCGGCCTTATGCCGAGGCGCTCTGTTTTTTCTGTTGGTTTATTGACAAAAGGATGGGATTGATTTATAATAGAGAAAAGATTTGAAGGCGGAGGCTTGTATGAAGGATATTCTGATCGTGATCGATATGCAAAGGGATTTTACCACGGGGGCGCTTGCCAATCCCGACGCCGTGGCGATCGTGGAGGGCATCAGAGAGAAGATCGCCTCCTTTTCGGGGCGCGTGATCTTCACAAGAGATACGCATACGGGAAATTATCTTTCCACGATGGAGGGAAGCCTTTTGCCCGTGCCGCACTGTATTGAGGGCACGGAGGGGCATGCGATCGAGCCCGTGCTTCTTTCGGCGGCAGAGGAGAATCCGCGCGTCACGGTGGAGATCCTGGATAAGCCGAATTTCGGTGCAGGCACGCGCCTTTACGAAAAAATATGCGAGGGCGAGGCCGTGGGGAAGATATATTTTGTCGGCACCTGCACGGATATCTGCGTGGTGTCAAACGCTCTGATCTTAAAGTCGCTTCTGCCCGAAACGCCGATGGCGGTGTACGCTGATCTATGCGCGGGGCTGACGAGAGAGAAGCACGAGGCGGCACTCTCTGTGATGCAGAGCTGCCAGCTTGAAATACTGTAATGTAAAGTTTTGTTTGCAAAAGGAGAAAAAATGAAGAAGGAACGCTACATTGAACTGATGGCGGCGGCGCTTTCCGCCTATACGGATGAGCATATCGAGTCCTATTTTGAAAGAGTGAAAAGGGAGGGGATCACGGAGCACGGCTTCCCCCGCCTTGCGGCGAATATCGGAATTCTCCTTTGCCGCGGCTATCGGAAAAACCTCTATCCGATCTTTCTTGAAATGATGGATTTCTGCGTATCCGAGATGCCGAAGGCGCGCACGGAGAAAACGCAGTCGGCAGGCAACGATTTTGCGGTCAAGGAAGTGATCTTCTGCCTTCTCGAGGTGGAAAAGCACGGCCTTGTGCCGAAGGAGCGGACCGAGGCGTGGCGCCGCGGGCTCGCCACGATCCTGCCCGAGAACACCTATTCGCAGTTTGCAAGAAAGCCCTCGGATACCGTGAACAACTGGGCGATATTCACCGCCGTGAGCGAATGGATGCGGCAGGTGATCGGCATTGCCGATACGAAGGATTTCGTCGATCTGCAGCTTTCCTCGCAGACGCGCTACATCGATCCGAACGGTATGTACCGCGATCCGCACGAGCCGATGGTATACGATCTCGTTTCGCGCGGTCTTTTCTGCGTGCTGCTCCATTTCGGCTATGACGGCGTGTACCGCGAGCTGCTCGACGCGGCGCAGAGGCGGGCGGGACTTCTGACGCTGAAAATGCAGTCGGTCACGGGTGAGCTTCCTTACGGCGGCCGAAGCGCGCAGTTTATGCATAACGAGGCACAGATCGCCTTGAATCTCGAGTTTGAGGCGAGCCGCTATCAGCGCGAGGGCAATACGGCGCTCGCTTCGCTCTTTAAGGCGCGTGCCGCGCTTGCGCTGGAGAATATCGAGTATTGGTTTAAGAAAAATCCCATTCATCACGTAAAAAACCGTTATCCCTTGGAGAGCGGCTTCGGATGCGAGAACTATGCGTATTTCGATAAATATATGATCACGGCGGCCTCCTTCCTCTACGTGGCGTACCTCTTTGCGGACGATTCCATCGAGGCGGCAGAGCCGGTGCGCACCCCTGCCGTGACCTTCACGGCAGAGCCCTTTCACAAGTGCTTTCTGGAGGCGGGGGATTATTTTGCCGAGCTTGAGCTTTTGGCGGATATGCATTACGACGAATACGGCCTCGGTCGTGTGCACAAGAAGGGCGCGCCCTCGCAGATCTGCCTCTCCACGCCGATGACCGCTACGCCGAATTATACGGTGGAAAACGCGCGCGCGGCGTCGATGGTGCCGGGCTATGAAAAGGATGGCGAGATCTGCCTTGCGCTTTCGGGCGCGGGAACCTACCGCCCGATCGGCACGGAGGCGACCGAAAAGAGCGCCGCCGTCACGTTGCTTTCCGAGTTTGAGGATCGCACGGTGCTGAAGCATACCTACACCCTTTCCGAGAGCGGCGTGGATATTGCGCTCACGGGCGCAAAAAAGCTCGCCTTCTCCTTCCTTGCCTTTGATTTTGACGGGGAAACGAAAACGGATATCGCGGCGAGTGAAAAATCTGTGCGCGTGACCTATGAGGGCTACACCTGCACCTATGAGACAAGCGGCAGGATCCTCTTTAAGGACGAATATGCCGACAACCGCAACGGCCGCTACCGCGTGTATTACGCCACTGCCGAGGATGCGCTTTCCTTGCATATCTCGATCGAAGAGGCGAAATGATGAAGCGCCCCACCGCCTTTGAGGAAAGGCTCTACGAGCTTCTTCTCTGCATTCCGCGCGGCAAGGTCGTCACCTACGCAACGCTGGCCGAGATGATGGGTAACCGCGGCTATGCCAGAGCGGTCGGCAACGCGCTTCACAAGAACCCCGACGGCGAAAAATACCCCTGTTACAAGGTGGTGAATGCCAAGGGCGCGCTTGCTCCCACCTTCGTATTCGGCGGCATCGACGAGCAGAAGCGCCGCCTTGAGGCCGAGGGCATCGAGGTCAAGGATGGGTACGTGGATCTTGAAAAATACGGATATAATTTGTTTTAAAGGGGCTGGTGCATTTGGGCGCAAGCGAAAATGACGAAAAGCAAATGAAAACTCGCTTTTTTGATAAATGAGCTAAAAAATATGATCTAAGGTTGAAATTCTGCGAATTTCTCCATCAAATTTGAGTCATTTTCTATAA
>JAGBBQ010000073.1 GCA_017938425.1 Clostridia bacterium
CGATTTGCGAATTCTTAATGAGATCAGAACCTTGGGGCGAACGGATTTAGAGCAGAAAGCGTCGGCTGATAATCAAGTAAAGCGAATCTGTGCTTGCACAAGTGAGCGACCGAAGATTGCTATTCGACAACTCACTTCAGGTGAGTTTATGCAAAGCATCAAAGATGAAATCTTTGTGTCGAATTATAGTACGAACGATAATCGTACAAGCGTACGCTGAGCGAGGAAACGACGGTAGAATAAAAAGCATGAATAAAAATGAGGAAAACCATAGGTTTTCGACCTTGATTTCCTCAAATTTGTGCTTACTATTAAAGGGGTACTGTGTTTATTTCACAATACCCCTGTTTTTTATTCGAGTAAGCCTTGATGCGACAGCCCCTGCAAGCTCTTTTAATGATTGCCATCCTCGAGCATGGCAAGGAACGCCGCCTCATCGATCACCGTGACGCCGAGCTCCTTCGCCTTCGTTAGCTTCGAGCCCGCCTCCTCGCCCGCAAGGACATAGGAGGTCTTTTTGGAGACCGAGGAGGAGACCTTGCCTCCGTTTTGCTTGATCCTTTCGGTCGCCTCATCACGCGTCATCGATGGGAGCGTGCCCGTGATCACGAAGGTGAGCCCCTCGAGGATCGCGGAGGACTTCTCCTTCTTTGCGACCGTTTCTACACCGAGCGCAGCAAGACGCTCGCAGAGCGCGCGGTGTTCGGGATCTGCGAAATATTCAAGGATATAATTCGCCGTGATCTCGCCGATATCCGACATCGCGATAAAATCCTCGGCGGTGGCGGCGAAGAGCGCCTCTATCGTGCCAAAGCGGCCCGCGATCTGCTCCGCGGCGACCTCGCCGACCTGGCGGATGCCGAGCGCGTACAAAAGCCTTTCCAGCCCTCTGCCCTTCGAATCCGCGATGGCGGCGATGAGATTTGCCGCGCTCTTCTCTCCCATACGATCAAGATCCTTGATATCCCCGACCGTCAGCGTATAGAGATCGGTAACGTCCTTAATCCTTTCGTTTTTCAGAAGCAGCTCGACCATCTGCGGACCGAGACCGTCGATATTCATCGCGCCCTTGGATGCAAAATGCGTGATGCTGCGGCTTCTCTGCGCGGGGCAGGCGGGGTTCACGCAGCGGATCGCCGCGCCGTCCCCACAGTCATCCTGCTTCAGAGCCTGACCGCAGGAGGGACATGCCGCGGGCATTTCGTATGCCCTTTCCTCGCCCGTGCGATGCTTTTCAATGGAGGCAACGATCTCGGGAATGATCTCGCCCGCCTTGCGCACGATCACGGTATCGCCGATACGGATATCCTTTTCCCTGATGAAATTGCCGTTATGCAAAGTGGCACGGCTCACCGTGGTGCCCGCAAGATGCACGGGTGCAAGCTCTGCGATCGGGGTGATAACGCCCGTTCTGCCGACCTGCACGGATATATCGAGAAGCTTCGTTTCCTTCTCCTCGGGGGGATACTTGAAGGCGACCGCCCATTTGGGCACGCCCGTTCCCTCTCCCACCTTCACTCTGTCGGCAAGGTCATTGATCTTAACGACTGCGCCGTCCATATCAAAGGAAAGCTCGGCACGCATCTCACCGAGCGCCTCCACGTGCGCCTTGACCGCCTCGGAGCCCGAAAGGATCTTATATTCGGGGAGCACCGTAAAGCCGAGTGCGCTGAGCCTTGCAAGCGTTTCGCCATGCGTTTTCGGCGCGCTGCCGTCCATATAGAGCGAGCCCTCCTGGAGATTAAAAACGAAGATCTCCAGACGGCGCTTGGCGGCGATCTTCGAATCGAGCTGACGAAGAGAGCCTGCGGCAGCGTTGCGGGGATTGGCAAAGAGCGGCTGCCCCTCCTGCTCACGGAGCGCATTGACCTGCTCGAACACGCGGCGCGGCATATAGACCTCTCCGCGCACGTTAAGATACGGCAGCGGCTCGGAAAGCTTCAAAGGGATGGAGCGCACCGTACGCAGATTCTCCGTCACGTCCTCGCCGACAAAGCCGTCTCCGCGCGTTGCACCGCGCACAAAAACGCCGTTTTCGTAAATAAGCGAGACCGAAAGACCGTCGATCTTCGGCTCAACCGAGTATTCGGCGCTCTTGCCGAGCGTATCATCCATGCGCGCAAGAAACAGATCGAGCTCCTCGAAGGAGAAAACGTCCGTCAGGCTGCCCATCTGCACGGGATGGGTAAACTTTTCAAACTTATCGAGCGCACGGCCGCCGACACGCTTCGTGGGCGAATCGGAACTGTCATACTGCGGATACTGTGCCTCAAGATCCTGCAAGCGGCGAAACATTCTGTCATATTCAAAGTCCGAGATCACGGGCGCATCCTGCTCGTAATAGAGCCTTGCGTTTTTTTCGATCTCTTCCCTGAGTGAGAGTATTTCCTTCTTGATGCTTTCCATACTTTTGATCCTTCGCGTTTATTTTAATATTATTTTACCACGAAAGGGCGCGAATGTCAATCAAAAAGCCGGGAGAACCGAAAAAATTCTCCCGGCCGGAACGCCTTGACCGAAGGCTTATTTTTTTACGCCCTTTTTCACCCTGTATTCGGGATTAAATGCGTAGTAGTTTTTCTGATCGAGGCTTTCCTGCGTGCGGCGAAGCGCCTCACCGAAGCGCTGAAAATGCACGACCTCACGCTGGCGCAAAAAGCGGATGACGTCATTCACATCCGGATCGTCCGAGAGACGAAGGATGTTATCGTAGGTCACGCGCGCCTTCTGCTCTGCCGCGAGATCCTCCATAAGGTCGGCAACGGCATCGCCCTTCGACTGCATCGATGCGGCGGTATACGGCATTCCCGCGGCGGAGGTGGGATAGATGCCGAGGGTATGATCGACGAAATACTTATCGAAGCCACCCGCCTTGATCTCTGCGGGGGTGAGCCCCTTGGTCAGCTGATAGAGGATGGCCGCCACCATCTCCTGGTGCCCGAGCTCCTCGCTTCCGATATCGGTCAGCACGCCGATCGCCTCGGCGGAGGGCATCGTGTAGCGCTGGTTCAGATAGCGGAGCGCCGCGCCTGTCTCACCGTCCGGTCCACCGAGCTGGGAGATAATGACGCCCGCGAGCTTAGGATTGGGATTTTTTATTTTTACGGGGTACTGCAGCTTTTTCTCATAGATCCACATACTTCTTCCTCCTTACTCACGCTCGCCGCGGCAGTTCAGAGCGGATCTCGGCTGTATCGGGAGATCGCCCTCTCTCTGCCAGGGCCAGGGTCCCTCGATCCAGCTCCAGCGGTCGCGTGCGGCGCCTGCGGCGGTCAGGGGACCGAAATTTGCCTCATACTCTGCCGTGAGAGCAAGAAGAGCATCCAGATTTTTGTGATAATAATCCAGTGCCATTTTATCGTCGGGGTGCGAATCGAGAAAAAGCTCGCACTCGGTCTTGGCGAAGGAATGTGCCTGGATCCTTCTTAAAAGCGCGTCCTTATTTATCTTATCCATCACACTTCCTCCAGGGGCTTATAGAGCTGTTCAAAGAGAGTACCGTGCGAGAGCGCATCGTCCTCCGAAAAGAGATTACGAAAGGACTGCATCGGCGCGTAAACCATCGCAAGCTGCGCCCCATCGCAGGGGCAGCGGGACGGCGCGCCCTGATCCGGAAGGATCGGCATTCCGTTTGGGGTTTTATCCATTTTTCTTTTCTTCCTTTTTGCTTTTTGACGGAATTTTACCGCCACTTTCATTATATGAAAAAATGAAAAATGCGTTGTTTTTTAAAATTCAAGGCTCTCCCCTTGCAAACAGCAAAAGGGAGAGTCTGGATCAGAATTGGATCTTGACGGATTCGCCATTTCTGATAAATATCTTTTTAAAGTCTCTGAGCGCGCGGCTCGGTCCTTCGGAAAACCGCAAAACCGAGTAATAGGTATCGTACGGGCCGCGGTTTTCAACCGTGACGGTGCTTTCGTTTTCCCAATGCTCTTTCACATCGGAATAGGTCAGACCGTGACCGAAGGGGTACACCGGTGTGCCCTTAAATCTAAGATAGGTGCGATTTTCCATGCTGTAATCACGGAAATCCGGCAGGTCCGCATCCGATGCATAGAAGGTGACGGGCAGGCGCGCGGAGGGAGAGCATTCGCCGAAAAGGATATCGGCAAGCGCGCGGCCGCCGAGTGCTCCGGGATAGAAGCATTGCAGAACGGCACCGCAGCACGCGTCCTGCTTTTTCAGCGCAAGACAGCTGCCCGAAACGCTGACGTAGACGATGGGCTTTCCGAGTGCTGCGATTTTTTCAAAAAGCTTCATTTGCACAGCGGGAAGCTCGATCGAGCGCTTATCCCCGCCCTCGGTGCCGTAATCTCCATCTACCTCCTCGCCCTCCATGGCGGGAGAAATGCCAAGGCAAAGCACGATCACGTCAGCACGGCTTGCAACGGCAATGGCCTCGCTCTCGGTGCGCTCCTCGTAGGGTCGCGGCTCGCAGAGATACTCCGAGCCCTTGGCATACATAACATTCTTGCATTTTTCCTTGATACCGCGAAGGAGCGTTACGGTCTCGGATGCACGGCCGTTGTAATTGCCGTACAGCGGTGCTTCATCCGCGGCACACGGACCGATCACAGCGATTTTTTTGTCTGCCGAAAGAGGAAGGATGCCGTCATTTTTCAGAAGCACAATGCTTTCTCTTGCCATATCAAGATTGAGCTTTTGGTGCTTTTCGCAATCCACCGCCTCGAAGGGGATCCGATCATACTCGCAGTCATCGGCAAACATGCCGAGACGGAAGCGCGCAGTGAACAGACGGATCACGGCCGCATCGATCACCTCTTCGCTTATAAGCCCCTCGGCATAGGCCTTCGGAAGCTCGAGATACGCATCACCGATGCAAAGATCACATCCGTTTTTTACGGAAAGCGCGGCACTTTCCGCTACGGTGCTTGTGACCTTGTGATAGCGGTTGAGATACTCCACGCCATTGGCATCCGATTCTACGTAGCCACCGAAGCCAAAGCGCTCACGCAGATAGTGCCCAAGAAGCGTGGGGCTTGCCACGCAGGGCTCGCCGTTCACCGCATTGTAAGCGCACATGACCGCGGACGGATCGGCGTGCTTGATGCAATATTCAAAGGCGTAAAGATAATAGGAGAGCATTTCCTGCTCGGAGATATCCACATTGAAGCCGCGGCGATCGGCCTCAGGCCCCGAATGCACCGCATAATGCTTCAAGGTCGCATCCACCTTGCGGTACTTCCCTTCTCCCTGCAGGCCCTTTACATATTCTGTTGCCATCATGCCCGTGAGAACGGGATCCTCGCCGTAGGTCTCCTGCCCTCTGCCCCAGCGCGGATCGCGGAAGAGATTGATATTCGGACTGCACATCGTGATGCCCTGGTAGATCTCGGTGAAGCCCTGCTTTTTATTCTCGTTGTATTTTGCGCGGATCTCATCCGAGATCGCACAAGCAACCTCGCGCATTCTTTCCATGTTGAAGCTCGCGGCAAGACCGATCGACTGCGGAAATACCGTGGCAGTGCCGTTACGGGCGGCACCGTGCAGGCACTCGCTCCACCAGTTGTAGGCGGGAATACCCAGCCGTTCAATGGCGGGTGCGTTATAATTCATCTGTGAAAGCTTTTCCTCGACCGTCATTTTCGCGACAAGCGCTTCGGCCATTTTCTTAAAATCCATGATCTTTACCTCCGTTTTTTCCATTATACATTTCGCTCTTATTGCAAAACAGTGCGGCGGTTGTAATGTATAGGACAAATATTGCTCTTTTCGTTGACAAGCTCTGATCGCTATGCTATAATACATACAGAAAGATGCGAAAGGAGAGATCCATTGTTAGCCGTCAGAGAATCCATAAACAAAGCCGTTCACGACTACCCTTACATCGGGATAGGAACGTATTTTGACAATAATCCTTTGCATTTTCACACGGAACTTGAGTTTTTATATGTGATCAACGGAGAAATCACCGGGGTAATCGAGAATGAAAAATTCACATTAAAAAAAGGAGAAATTTGCGCGATCCTTCCCGGAAAGATGCATACTCTGATACAAACCGGACAAATCGAGCTTTGCGTTATCAAGCTTCTCCCTGCCGAGCCGCTGTACGGACTCAGGCTTTTCGAATGCGTTTTTTCAAGGGACAGCGAGCATTATACGCTCTTGCGATCCGCAATTGAATGCATCCGCAAAGAGGATGAAGAAAAGCAGATCGGCTATAGACTCGCCGTGAAGCATGCATGCGATGCGCTGACGCTTTTTATCCTCCGACACGCGGCGATTGACACCGATGCAAAGGATCTTGCCGAAAAGCAGGCATTCGGACTTCAGCTTTTTACAAAGGCAAACGAATACATTGAAAAAAACTACAAAAACGAAATATCGCTGGATCTTGTTTGCACTGCCTTTGGATACTCGCGCTCCTATTTTTCAAGGCTTTTCAAGTCTGTTTGCGGTATCAATTTCTTTGATTATTTATCGGTTTTCCGTCTCAAAAAAAGCACCGAGCTTCTGGCGGATAAGGAGATGACGATCGAGGGCGTGGCGCTTGCCTCGGGCTTTCACTGCCTGCGCTCCTACAATCGCGCATTCTTGAAATACTTCGGGCAAAGCCCCGGCAGCTACCGAAGAAAATTCTATAAAGCGGATTAAAATGGGGCTGTCTCATTAAGAATTCAAAATAATAAAAATGAGGCAAACCGCAGGTTTTCGACCTTGATTTCCTCAAATTTGTGATTCATTTCAAAGGGGTACTGTGATCTTTTCACAATACCCCTGTTTTTTATTCGGTTATGCCTAGATACGACAGCCCTATTTATTTAATTTTTGAAAAGAACGACCGTATTGGCCTTTAAGGTGAATTTTTTCGGATTTATCAGCGCGAGGTCGAGATTCTTCTCTCCGTCGATGGCGTAGGCGGTCATAGAAGAAGAGAGGTTGGTTTCAACCGTGATATCCTCCGCGGTGGCGTTTGTAAGAATTGCGGCGCGCTTCTTACCGTCGGTCGCGCCGAGGGCGTAGACACCGTTTTTACGCTCGTAGACACACTCGGTCTGCGTGCCGAGACGGTAAAGCTCGCCAAAGGCGGCGAAGGAATAGTAGAGCGGCCAGGGCGAGAGCGTTATGGGGTTGAACATACCGCCGTAGGTCGAAGCACCGATGCGCGCATCGTAGAAGCAGAGCGTATCGACCTTCGAATGCTGCTGCATTGCAAGCATCATTGCGGCGGCGCGAGCGGCCGCCTCGGGCGTGCCGAGAAGCGTTCTTGCGATCCTTTGGGACTCGGCAAAATCCTCGGCATCCACGCAGCAGTTGTTCCACTCGTTCATCTGCGTTTCGAGATGCCCGTAGCCGTATTTTTCAAGCAGGCGCGCGCAATATTCCGCGCAAGCGACGGTATCCTCGGCGGTGAGGTAGCTATGGAAGGAGAAGAAATCGATCGGCGTATCCGTTGCCTTGATATGAGAGAGGAAGCCCTCGATCCAATCAAGGAAATTCTTGCTTCTGCCGCTTGAGAAGCAGGGATCCTCGTTTTTCGGATGATCGATGCCGAAGGCGGCGGGATCGGAGAGGATGTGGCGGAAGCCGCAGGTGGCAAAGCCGCCGACCTTAATTTTGTCGCCGAAGCACTTTTTCAGATGCTTTGCAGTCACCTCATAGAGGGCGTAAAACTGTTCCTTCGTGCCGTACCACATCTGATTTTCGGTTTCGTCGCGCCCGTTATCCGGCTCATTCCAGATCTCCCAGTATTCGATGCCGTAGGTAAAGCCGTTTGCCCAGCCCTCGTTATAGTGGCGGATGATATGCTCGCAGATACGCGCCCATTTTGCATTGTCTTTCGGCGGATAGATGCGGTAGGCCTTGACGAAGTGATAATTCTCGATCGTTTCGCCGAGGCGGAAGATCGGGGGGCATTTCGCCTTCATCAGCGCGGTGATGAGGATATCGGTAAAGGCAAAATCGTAGGATGCGGGATCGTTTTCATCCGCATTAAAATCACGGAAGATATTATGGATATCGACGAACCTATTGCCGCCGAAGACGCCGCCTGTATCGTGCAGGCGCGCATAAGGGATCGCCGCCTCGGTGAGATAATGAAATTCCGAATCGCTGATACCGAGCATCGGGGGCTGGCCGACCGCGTGCATCGCGCGCACAGGACCGACCGTTTTATCAAAGTTAAATTCGAAAAGCATATTTTCCTCCATTATTTGTTTATAGGATAGTGGTAAAAGCACAGAGCGGGCGTACCCGTGAGATGATCCGCGATATAATAGCGCGGATCGGCACCGCTCTGCAGGCTGACGAACGCCTCCGAGACCGCAGGGCGGGAAAGAAGAAGGATGATCTCGCTTCTCTTCACCGTATGCGACAGGATCCCGATCTCCCCCTCGCTATCGGTCACCGTGACGGGCAGGTGCGCCGTGCCGCAATGGAAATCGGTAAGATAGGACGAAACGCCCGCGAAGGCAAGCGTGAGTTCGTTGCCCGCAAGAGTGGCGGAGCAGATCTCGGGCACACTGACGCCGAGCCCCTTGCCGTACTCCCTCGAAAGCACGGAAAGCGCAAGCCTTTCGGCAAAGGACGTGTAGGAAAGGCGGCTCGCGTGGATGAAGTCCGACATCGAAAGCCCATCGATCGCAGGCAACACGTACACACCGGGCAAGACGCTTGCCGCCTGCCTCTGTGCCTCACGGATCCGATCATAGCCGCGGTCTCTTTTCTCATCCTTTTCGGGCAGGATCTGACGGTTCAGCTGAAACGTATAGACCGGAAGTGCTTCGTTATGTAAATCATTCCTTACATTTTTGACAAATTTTGTAAATCTATCAAGATAGTGCTCGACACTCTTCACATCCCCAACGTCCGAGCAGCCCTGATACCAGAGAACCGCCTTTGGGGTTACGTTATGCTGCTCCAACGCAGAGAGCATCTTCCGATAGAGGTCTCCCTCCTCCTCTGTAACAAAGCGCGAAAGCGGCGCGCCTCCCATAGCGGCAGGCACGAGACCAATGGGGCGGCCCGTTTCCTTTTTGAGGATCCTTGCGAAGTGCAAAAACATATTGTGCCGAGAGTCATCATAATCCGAGAAGGGGGCGCTTGCGATATCCCACGTGCAGAGGTCACGCAGCAGCATCACGCCAAGCTCCACGCCCTCGTGCAAGATCCCCAATGCCTTTCCCGCGGCATTGGACTGCCCTGCGATCAGATACACGTCACCCACGAAGAAGTGACGGCGGCAAGCGCCGTGCACACGTTCAAAGCACCCCTGCTCCCTATCATAAGAGCAGATGCCCATGACATACGGACCGCCAACGGGGAGCGAGATCTCGCAGGAAAACGCACCGTCCGTGAGTGCAAGCGGCACGGGCGCGCAGGCGGGCGCACCGCTTTCCTCATTATTTACATAAAGATACAGGTACTCGTACGAAAAATACAGGGGAAGGCGGGTATCGTCCGCCTCGGTCTCCCTGACCGTACCGCCGACGCGGACGGTGGCGCTATCGCCCATCGCGCACAGCACCGAATAATTCTCGGGGGCTTTATCAAAAACGAAAAGATGCTTATTCATTCCTTCAATTTCCCTTCATTTCCTTTATTTTTATATTATCATAAAAGAAACGCAATTACAAGACGGAATTCGGATTTATTTTTCATTATAAAGGGTGCAGAGCTCCTCGCGGCGGCCGCGCAGCTGAGAAAGAAATTCGTCGCTGCCGTGCTCGTAGTTTTCGGCATTCCAAAGAAGCAAAAATTCCTTCTCGATCGCATCGGCTTCGGCAATCAGCGCACGGATGCCGTCCGCACTCGGGATCTCACCAAGGCGGATCTTTGCAAACGATGCCGAGAAGATGACCATACGCACATTCAGAGAGATCTGACGCTTATAGAAGAGATCGAGCTCGAAATGATCCAGCTCTCCGAGCAGATTTTTTACGTACTGAATCACATTTTCGAAATAATAAGGATAGGGACGGGTTCTGAAATCGAAGATGCCGCGGAAATTCATTTCGCCAAGAGGCATCTGCATGCTCTGGCCGCACATCGTGCCGCAATGTACGCGATCCGGCTCAAGAAGATAGTAGTTGGCAATTCGGCGCAAAATCTCGCTGACACCCTCCACTCCGAAAACGACCTCGTCTACGTACCGCTCAGCGGCTACGTTGAAATAAGGCTTGAAGTCCTCCGGATTGAATTCACCGGTGTTCCATGCATACTGCCCTGCAAGCGCTACGGGGAAAGCGCTCCAAAGAAGAAAGGTGGGCTGGCCGCAATCGCATCCCCAGTCGGTTAAAAGAAGTCCCTTCGCACCGTACTTTTGGGCAATCGTTGCCGAGGTTCGGATATTAAAGACGGTTACCTCATTTCTTCCCGTAAAGGAAAGGTGGGTATTCGTTGAGGGGCAGAGATAAAAATCGATGCCTGCACGCTTATAATCCACGCAGTTCTCTGCCATTCTCTGCGCCGCACCAAGCTCATACCCCCATTCAAGCGCGATCGCGCCCTCGGGGATCCGATCATAGGTTTCGGGATAGGCATGGATCATATCCGACCAGAATTGCACCTTCTTTGCATACTTATCTTTACAAAGATCGGCAACTTTATTGAGCCAATCCATAAAGACCGTGGCTCTGCCGTACTTTCTGCAGGGCTCCTCCAGCTGGTATCTTCCAAGGCCGTACGCCTCATCAAAGCCGATGTTTACGTATTCACTTTCATGAAGCGGAAGAAGATCGCCGAAGATCTTATCGATGAGAGCAAGGCTCTCGGGAAGGAGGGGATTGATCGTACCGCCCTTACCGCCCTCAGGTGCAACGGCAAGATGCGAAAGCTCGGGCTTCGTGAGCCAACGCCCCATGTGACCAAAGGAATTCTGGTTCGGCACGAGGTCAATAAAGCGCGCCTTGCAGTAATCCTGAATTTCCTTCAGATCCTCGGCATTCAGACAGTCAAAATCCGCGGTGTACTTCGGAAAGGAAGCAAACTTAAATACATGCCCTTCCATATAGATCTGCAGCTCGTTATACTTTACGGAGGCGAGAAAATCAATGATTTTTTTGAAGGTCTCCACCTTCGGCATACGGCCGCGGCTGATATCCAACATATATCCGCGGCGCTCCAGCGTGGGCGCATCCTCAATCTCGGCAAAGGGAAGCTTTTCTCCACATTTGCGAAGCAGCTGCCAAAGCGAGGTGACGGCGCGAAAAAGCCCCTCCTCCGTGGCATACGCGATGCTTACCCCTTCTTCGGAAATCGAAATTTTGTGCGCTTCCCCACAAAGAGATGCATCGGTATAAGCAAAAACACCTTCCGCGCCCTCCTTTACGGCGGCAAAAAGCGCAACAAGGGACAGCGACGGAAGCGAGGGTGAGACGGCAAAGCTACCGAGCGAATATTTTTCTTTTTTCGGAATCGGGAAGATCATAGTTTTTCTCCTTTTGTTTTTTCTTCATTATATCATTTCCCTATTTTCTTGTGCTACCGCACCGTCAAACAAAAGCTTCGTTTTTTCAAACATTTTTATTTTCTATTGACTTTTTCTTTGCTTTAAAATATAATTATATCAAACAAAAAGAAAGGAAAAAGACGCGTTATGAGAGAAACCGCGTACGCAGATCGGAGCTATTCGATCGACCGAAAGATCGCCACCTGCGCGCACCTCGTTTATTCTTACGACAGAGATGTGGCGATGCCGATCGCCTTCGTGCATTACGCGCACCAAAGAACCGCAGGGGAGCTGCGCCGCTTTCACAGAAAAAACGACTTTACAGAGATTTTTATTTTCATTCGCGAGGGGCTCGGCTTTATTATCGGAGATACACTCTACACCCCTGCACCCGGCGATGCGATCATCATAAGCGAGGATATTCCCTTTTCGGTCACCTTTGACGAAAAAGCACCAACCGATCTTTTCCCGTTCGATTATTACGAAATCATTCTGCCGCGCGGCATCACGGCGCTTTTGCATCCCGATCACCCGTTTTCTTCCTTATTGGATAAGGAACGATCGCCCCTGATCTCTCTGCCCGCCGAGAAAAAAAGAACGCTCTTTTCGCTTCTTGGCGAGGCCGAAGGAACAAAAAAGGATCCGATCCTTTACGCGAAGCTCGTTCTGCTTGCCGATATGATGGACAAGGAAAGGAATACCGCGCAGAAAACGAAAAAGATCCCGCAGGTGCTCTCTCGGGCAATGCAATACATCAGCGAGCATTACACAGAGATCGACGGCGCACAGGCGGTCGCGGAGCATCTTTCGGTCAGCACCACGTATCTTTCGAGGCTTTTTGGGCACGCGCTCGGATGCACAACGACCGAATACCTATGCCGCCTGCGTATCTTTCGCGCCAAGGAGCTGCTTATGCAGGGACAAAGCGTTACGGAGGCCTGCTACGCCTCGGGCTTTAACAGCTATACCTATTTCATATCGCGCTTCAAGCACGAGACCGGGATGACGCCCGCCAAATTCCGCGCAAGCGGCTCCTGAGCATAAAAAAGATCCTCGGAAAAAATTCCAAGGATCTTTTTTATTATGAATTATGCTTTCTTTCTGTTGACATACCAACGGATGCCGAGGATCGTGCCGATCGTGAGAAGGATGCCGACGGGCAGAGCGATCCAAGCGTGCGGAACGAAGCCTGCAAAGAGGAAGGATACGAAGGACACGGCTGCTACGGTGATCGCGTAGGGCAGCTGCGTGGAAACGTGCTCCACGTGGTTGCAGTTCGCACCTGCGGACGCCATGATCGTGGTATCGGAGATGGGCGAGCAATGGTCACCGCAAACAGCGCCTGCAAGGCAAGCGGAGATGCCGACGTAGAACAGAGGATCGCCAACGCCGAAGATAGTAACAACGATCGGGATGAGAATACCGAAGGTACCCCAAGAGGTTCCGGTCGCAAATGCAAGAACGCATGCAATGACAAAGATCAGCGCCGGGAAGATACCGTACAGGAACGCGGGAACGCCTGCCATAACCGAATCGATGAAGGCATCCGAGCCAAGAAGGCCGGTCACGTTTTTCAGCGCGGTCGCAAGCGTAAGGATCGTGATCGCGGGAACCATGGCGATGAAGCCCTGGGGAATGCACTCGGTTGCCGCCTTGAAGGAGAAGCACTTACGGCAGAGGTAGTAGATGAACGCGAATACGAGCGCGATCATACCGCCCCAAGGAAGTGCGACATACGCATCGGTATTACCGAACGCGCCGATGAAATCCCACTGATACTCACCTGCGGTGAAGAAGCCGCCGACGTACATAAGGCCAAGCACGCAGGAAACGATCAGGACCGCGATGGGAAGCACAAGGTCAAGCACGATGCCGTGCGCATTCTCATCTGCCTTGGAATCCTCGCCGAGCGCACCGAGATCCCCCTCTGCGGCCTTGATCTCGAAGCCGCTCATCTTACCGTAATCAAAGCCGAGAACGGCAAGCGTGATCACGAATACGATGGTGAGAATCGAATAGAAGTTAAAGGGGATCGCGTTTACGAAAAGCTGGAAGGAGGAAAGGCCGGTATCCACGTTGCAATCCGCCAGCGTGCCCGAAACGGCAGCCGCCCAGGAGGATACGGGCGCGATCATACAGATGGGAGCCGCCGTTGCATCAATGATGTACGCAAGCTTCACTCTGGAGATCTTGTGGCTATCGGTCACGGGCTTCATAACCGCGCCGACGGTCAGACAGTTGAAATAATCGTCCACGAAGATAAGCACGCCGAGCACGAAGGTGGCAAGCATTGCGCCAACCTTGGTCTTCACGTGCGTCTTTGCCCAGCGGCCGAAGGCCTCGGTTCCGCCCGACTTATTGATCATCGAAACGAGGATGCCGAGGATCACGAGGAATACAAAGATTCCCGCGCTATCCGCAACGACGGTAGAAAGACCGTCCACCACGATGATATCCAGCGTACCCGCAAAGGAATAGTTGGATGCAAACAGAGCGCCGACCAGAACACCCGCGAACAGAGAGGAAAATACCTCCTTGGTGATCAGGGCAAGGCCGATCGCGATGATGGGGGGAACGAGAGACATAAACGTTCCGTAATAAACAGAGCCCTCGGCAACATCCTTGGGCAGAACGATCGCCAGAACAACGACGGCGATCAGAGCCACGGCCGCGATGATCGCCGTCACCATGCTCTTCTTCGTCTTAAAAAGACCCGTAAGATTCATTTCGAATCCTCCTTTAAATTTTTACAACAAAAAAACCACGGTATCCACCGTGGCAAAACGCGCGACAAAGGCGCGATAAAGACACGATAGCTCTCCACTTAGAAAGTGACAGTCCGTACGGTATTCCCGTACGCCCCAGCGCGACGGATGCGGAAACATCCGACGTACTTCGGCAATGCGCCCTTCCGCCCCCGACTCTTTTCCGTGACTTCGGAGGTTACTTCTGCACAATGCGCCTCTACCTGATTTTTTCATTACATCTTATTTTACTATATTAATTTATAAAAGTCAATTCTTTTCTTTAAGATTTGTTAATATTTTGCTTTTTCTCCCTTTTCCTCGGAAAATGGCGGAAAAACGCCTTCCATTCTTCCCTGTCATTATGAAGGACGGAGACGAAGATCGAGGTCAGAATGATCGCGTGATTGAGCGCTGCGGAGGGCAGCACGAAGATATCGTAGATCAGCCAAAGAGATACGTTGCAGGCAAGACAGATGCGGCAGATCCAGGATCTTTGCTGCACGATGCTGAGCGCAAAAAAGCAAACCGCAACCATCGTGACAAGATCAAAGGGACTCGACGAGACGGAGGGGCTGATAAAGCCAATGACCGTGATCGCAACAAAGCCCGCCATAAACGAAAGCGTGAGCCACAGGGGAAAGGGGATCTTTTTATAATTGAAGATAAAGCTCACCGCCGTTTGCACCGTGGCGAGGATCACGACACCGCCCGTGGACACCGTGCCGCCGACGATGCATTGCAAAGCGAGCAGGGCGTTGGATAGGAGCTGGAATATGATGATCATACGCATGCTCTTGAACTGCATTCCGAGCACGGTCGCGATCAGGACGAATATGCCGATCAGAAAATCGGGGTTTTCTTTAATAAATGCAAGCATACGTTTCTCCTTGGAAAGAAATCGTTTTTGATTATAACCTTTAATCGCTCCGCTGTCAATAGTTTTTTTCCAAAAGGATTGATTTTTTACTGTTTTTATTTTATAATAGGGATAACGATACAGACAGGAGAACGGTAATGACACAGTTTTCACCCGAGATCTTCAAAGCCCCCGATGCACAATACCATCCCACCTATGCGTGGGCTTGGAATGCGCGCATTACCAAGGAAGAGATCGACAGGCAGCTGGAGGAATTCGAAAAGGCCGGCATCCGCTCGTTTTACGTGATCGCCTTCCCGAAGGAGTTCCGCCCGCAGTTTATGAAAACAGATCTGGATCCGCCCTACCTTTCGGAGGAATTCTTTTCTCTCGTTTCCTATGCCTTGCACAAGGCGGCAGAGCGCGATATGGTCCTCTGGATCTATGACGAGGGCGGATGGCCCTCGGGCGGTGCCTGCGGTCACACGCTGAAGGAAAATCCCGCGGCGGCGACGGACGTGCTGACGGTGCGGTCCGTCACGCTGAAGAAAAACACGGTCTATCATGCAGGCGAGGGAACGCTCGCATCCTTTATTGGTAAGACGCGTATATGCGACGGCTTCGAGGCGGCGGCAGACGCCGAGATCGAGGAATACTACACCGTGAAGGCGGTAGACAACGGCAATCAGATCGATTACACCAACCGCGCCGTGACCGAGACCTTTATCGGTAACACCTACGAGCCGTACAAGGCGGCAGTCGGCGATCTTTTCGGCAAGAGGCTGCCGATCGTTTTCACCGACGAGCCGTTTCAGAAGCGCTTTTCCGTGCCGAAGGGATTGCTCGAACGCTTCAAGGAAGAATACGGCTACGATCTATGCGACAGGCTCTATGCGATACTTGATGACAACTGCGAGGACGAAGCGGACGTGCGTGCGCGCATCGATTATGCGCGGCTCGTCGGGCAGAGGATGAAGGAATGCTTCTTTATTCCGCTTTCCGCGTGGTGCAAGAAAAACGGCGTTGCCTTCGGCGGCCATCTGAACGTGGAGCACACACCGAACGGAGGCGCAAGATGCGGCTACTTCAGCCTGCTGGATTGCCTGCGCCACCTCACCGTGCCCGGCATCGACGTGATCTGGGATCAGATCGTCTACCCGAGAGACGACACCGTGCCGATGGCAGAGGGCTCCACCTTCTTCCCGAGGATCGCCCCCTCCGCGGCAAGGCAGAGCGGCGGAAGGCTTTCCCTTTCCGAGACCTTCTCGGTCTACGGCGAAAGCTTCATTCCCGACGAGGTGCGTTACGTGATCGGCTATCAGGCGGTGCGCGGTATCAATACCTTTAATTTTATGTCCATCCCCTTCGGCAAGGACCGAATGCAGGCACTGCAGATGCGCCCCGGCTTCCGTCCCGAGAAGCCCGGCTTCTACCACCTGCGTGCGCTGAACGATCAAACGGCGAGGCTCTCGTATCTTTTGCGCCTCGGCGAGAGCGTGATCGATACGGCGCTTTATCATCCGAGCGCCGATTTTGCGGCAAGCGAGACCGCCTCCGTAAAGGCGACAGCCTTCTATAACGCGCTTGGCGAAAGCCTCGAGGCGGACCACGTCGGCTTCGATATTATTGATGATAATGGCATTCTATCCGCCATTGATGAGGGAGACGGGCTTCGCTTGGGCAATGCGAAATACGCCTATATTTCAATTCCAAAATGCGAATATATGCCAATAGATGTTTATAATATTGCGAAAAAATATGAAGGAAGCGGAAAAAGACTGCTTCCGGTGCGTGATCCGAAGATCCGCGTGCAGGTAAGAAAAATCGGGGAGGATCAGCTATGGTTCTTCTTCAACGAGGGATCTGCCTATGCGCGTGAGAGCATCGAGATCCCCACAGGCATGCGTGCATATAAACTGGAGCTTTCGCTCGGCGAGATCCAGGCGTCGGAGGGCGATACGGTCACCGTCTGCCCTGCCGTTGGCGAGACAGAGGTCTTCCTCATCACGAAAGCCGACCTTCCCACGGCAAGGACCGTCGGAGAAAAGGTGTTTTCCACCGAGGATCTCAAACCGCTTTATATGGAGCGCTTTGAGATCTATGAGGGCGGCATCCGCAAGGTGCGCGAGGCGGTGCCTATGCAGCCCGATCATTTCCTTTCCGCGGAGATCACCTACGAGGTGCATTATTCCCTGCCCGAGGCGCCAAGGAAGGGCGAAAGCTATCGCTTTACGCTTGAAAATACGCGTGATACCGCTTCGATTTGCGATACGGAAGGAACGCTTTGCGTATTTTTCGGCACTCCGATGACCGCAACGGTGGACGGCGGTAGGCTGAAAAAGGAGGGGGTGCTTTTCGTAACCGTCGCAAACACGGCGAGCGGCGAGATCGCAAGGAAGCGGCAGATGCTTGAGGATCTCTACCCCTACGAGGAGCACGGCCTTTACGCGAGGAGAAAAATGTACGCCCTGGAGGCGAGATTCGATCCGCCGCGGATCGGCTCTCTCACGGTCGAAAGGCTATAATAAAAAAGAACGGCGAGTGGATCTCGCCGTTCTTTAATTTTACCAGTAAAGCTCCCAATCGGGGTGCAAAAAGCGCATCAGCGCTTCCATATAGAAGTAGTCGCCCCAGGTATTCAGCTCATGAATGCCAAGGTTGCCCGCCTTATAATAGGTCGCGCACTTCAGAAGGCCATCCGACTCGGGAATATCCTTGGTCAGATAGTTATCGATCAGAGAATTCATAATTCTCTTGGCTGCGTTATAGAAGATCTCCTTGTAGGGGTCACTGTCGTCCATATACTTATACGCCTCGAGCATACCGCAGATCGCGCAGGATGCGGCAGAGGTGTCACGGGGCTCAACGTCACCCTCGGTGAACCAGAGATCCCAATAAGGGACGTAGTCCTCGGGAAGATTGTTGAGGAAGTACGCCGTCGTTGCCTTAAAGGTATCGATCGACTTTTGGTCGTGCTTATACTTATAGGTAAGCATCGGGCCGTAGATGCCCCAAGCCTGACCGCGGGACCACGCGCTGTCATCATTCAGACCCTGCTTTGTCACACCGCGCAGCGGCTCGTGGGTATTCACATCAAAATAATAGGTCTGATAGGTGCTTCCGTCCTCACGGCAGCAGACCTCAACGGCGGTCTGGAAGTGGTTATACGCCGCCTCGGCGTACTTCGGATCTCCGGTCTGCTCGGTTGCCCAATACAGGAGCGGAATGTTCAATAGACAGTCGATGATCAGGCGGTAGGATGCGGGATCGCCGACGTCTCCCCACGCCTGGATGAACTTACCCTTCTCGCTATAGCGCGTCATCAGATGATCGGCAGCGAGCAGGGCGGACTCCCTTGCCTTCTCATTTCCGAGAAGCTTATAGGCGGAAACGCAGGAGGGCGTGTAGATAAAGCCCATATCGTGATGGTTCACGGAGAGCTTCTCCACGATCCTCGTATGCATCGAATCGATATAGGAGAGCGCGTGCTCCTTATACTTCTCCTCCCCGGTCAGCTCCCAGGCGAGCCAGCACATACCCGGCCAGAAGCCCGAGCCCCAGCCCGTGTTTTTGCATTTTATGTATACGTAATTCTCGCTCGTGGCGGAGGGGAAGCCCTCGGGCGAAAATCTCTCAAGACCGATATCGATCTTCTTCAGCGCTTCCTTCAGAGCGTATTCAAGCTTCTCCTTCGGAAGGTCAAACGGCGCGTATTTCGCGGGATCCTTGATCTGTTGCGGCTTTGGAATCATAGCGGTTCTCCTTTTTCTTGCCTTGTTGTTTCTTTATTTTACCACAAGAAATAAGAATTGTCAAGAAATTTTGCACAGAAGAAAAAGGGGTGATTTGATATTTTTTGTACACCAATTCTCCATTTTTTTATTCAAAGGTCTTGTGTTTTCGCCCATGGTATGATATAATATATATAAATATTATACTCGAGTAATATTAATTCTTTTAAAAAAGGAGGTAAGTCCGATGAGCAACAGCAAGGGAAGAGGCAATACGCTCGAAATATGTTTGATTATATTTTGCATCATCGCTTTCATTGGAATTACCATATTCTTTTTCTGGCGCTTTGGCAGCCACCGCAATCCGGATTCCCCCACAGGCCCCAACGATACGATCGTAGGCTCTACCGAGGTGAAGATCGATCTGCTCGGCTCGGATGCAAGCTCCTCCATCGTCGGAAAGTCGATTCCCTTCATTCCCCCCGTGGGGCAAACGGAGATCCTCTGCGAGCCCGGTATGACTTATTATACCGAACCCTTCTACGTGAAGAATACGGGCGAGGTCAAGGTGGATTACATTATTTCCATCTCCGAGGGAACGAGCCCCGAGGCAAAGGCCTTTAAGGAGGCATTCACCTTCCGGCTCGCTACCGATACAGATGACAAGACGGCGCCTGTTCCGCTGACGGAATACCGCGGCGTTCTTGAAGCCGGAGAATCTACGCCCTCGTTCCATCTCGTGATTACCATGAAGCCTACGGCAGGCAACCAGTTCCAGGGAAAAACCTTCGAGACCATCGGAATAAAAGTAACCGCAATGGAGCACGGTCGCTCCGGACAGGAGTAATACATGAGCGAAAAAGTGAAAAAGATCTCTTCGATCGCTTTAAAGGTGTGCACGATCGTGCTTGTTGTTTTCACGGTCGCGATGATGGTATTCACCATCGTCAGTGCGATCACCTTCGATCAGAACGAGAGAGGCCTCTTCGGCTTTGGCTTCTATATCGTACAGAGCCCTTCCATGGAGAAAAACAAGGATGATGAGATGGCCGAAATGAACATCCATAACATCACCTTCGCAAAGGACGATATGATCATCGTCAAGCGCCTTTCCGATGAAAAGAAAAAGCAGCTGAAGGAAGGCGACGTGATCACCTTCACATCGACCAATGATGACGCCAGCTTCGGACAGACCGTGACGCATATGATCTACCAGGTCGTCAAAGCCACCGATAAGGAGACGGGCGAAGAGACCGTGATCGGCTATAAGACGGTCGGTGTTGCCAACGGTATGATCGCGAAGGACGGCGCTACGGTCTATCTCAACCACATTTACGGAAAGTATACCGCAAAGCTTCCCGTCGTCGGGCATTTCTTCGGTTTTATGAAGACGACCCCCGGCTACATCGTTTGCATCCTGATCCCCTTCCTGCTTCTGATTATTTACAACGGAGTCAATTGCGTACGCATTTTCAGGAATTACAAGAACGAGCAGCGCGCAGAGATCCAGGCAGAGCGCGATGCGATCGAGGCGGAAAGGCAGCAGAATGCCGAGATGCTTCGCCAGCTCCAGGAGCTGCAGGCTAAGCTTTCCGCGCAGGCTGCGTCGGCAGAGACCTCCGAATCGCAAAGCCGGACGCCGACAGAAAATAATAACAACGACCAATAATTCGACACTTTAAGAAATAAGAAAAGGAGGGAATGCTTTGGTTACAAGAGATAGCCAAACAAAATCGGTGGAAAAACTGACGGACAAAGCGTTTTCTCGCTTTTTCCTGACCTCGCTGCTTGCTCTGCTCGTCGCGCTTGGTGCGCTTGCATCCACGACCTACGCGTGGTATACGAATTCTATAAGCGGCTCGAGCACTCTTACAGCAGCGTTCTATGACATCTCCGTTTCTCTCGAGGAAGCAGGCACTGCAGTGACTGCACAGGAGGATGGCTCGTATCATCTTACGGCAGGAGAAAGCTACACCGTTACACTGAAAAGGTCAAGTCATGCAACCGCGGAAAAGGGATACAGTGAGATCGTTTTGAGCGGTGTTTCACATTTCACCGAGCAGATCAACGACGGTCAGATCACCTTCAACATTGAACCCACTACGGATACCGACGTATTCTTTATTCCTCAGCTGGGTACGTGCACCGCGGAGGAAAAGATCGCCAACGGTGTTATATTGCATTAAGATCCATTCGAAGAAAAAACGCGAGTCGAATGAGTTGTACCCTTAAGGATAGTTTTAGAAAATTACGAATTTGAATATTACAAAATTAAAAACAACATTATCCCTCGTTCCAAAATGGAGCGAGGGATTTTATCTATATTCTTGAGCAGTTCATAAAATTGTGATATAATACGCTAAAAATATTGATAAAAACGAAAACTCAACTAACAGTAGAGAATTTTTTAAAAAATCCCCTTGCGTGAGGTATTGCTCGTTACGCTGCGTAATGTTGTATAATAGGGATCAAGGAGGTGATAAGCTATGTCAAAATACACGACGGGAGAAATTGCAAAGCTCTGTGGCGTATCGGTGAGAACGGTTCAATATTACGATGACCGAGGCATTCTCGTGCCGAGCGAGCTTTCCGAGGGCGGTCGCAGGCTCTATACAGAGGACGACTTGAAGCGTATGCACATTATCTGTTTTCTGCGTGAAGCCGGACTTCCCATTAACAGCATCTCTGCTTTGTTCGCTGAGAAAAAACCCGAGAATATCATTTCAATACTGCTTGAACAACAGGAGCAGGTTCTGAGAGAAGAACTCTCCGAGCGTCAAGCAAAGCTTGATCTGATAGAGGGCATTAAGCGGGAGTTAAAGGAGCTTGATACTTTCTCCGTTGAATCTATCGGTGATATAGCACACGTTATGAAACAAAAAAACAAGCTTTCAAAAATGCGCTGGTTTATGGTGCTTACGGGAATTCCCGTGACCGCATTGCAATGGACATCGATTGTTCTGTGGATCACAAACGGTCTTTGGTGGCTGTTCGTGGTATGGGCACTCGTGGCAATTCCGTGGGGAATTTGCGTATCTAAATATTATTTTAATCACGTTGCCTATATCTGCCCCGAATGTCACGAGATGTTCAAGCCTAAAATGAAGGAAATATTTTGGGCATATCACACACCGAAAATGCGCCGTCTGACCTGTCCCAAATGCGGTCGCAAGGGGCTTTGCGTTGAGGTGTATGCGGAAAAGGAGGATAAGAAATAATGGATAAGATTATGGAATTTCTTCCGTTTTTAATTCCGCTTGTTACTTTACAGTTTGCACTGTTTGGATATACACTGTATCATATTTTAACTCACAAGACATATAAGCGCGGTAATCGTGCTTTGTGGTTGGTTATTACCATCGTGCTGATAAACTTTGTCGGTCCGATCCTATATTTCCTTCTCGGTAAGGAGGATTCCTAATGGATATGCTACGCATCACCGGTCTGTATAAGCGGTTTGGCGATAAAGAGGTTTTGAGAGGACTTGATCTGTCCGTGCCGGAGCATAGCATTTATGGCTTTATAGGAAAAAACGGTTCGGGCAAGACAACCACGATGAAAACCGTTCTTGGACTTCTAAAAGCTGATTCGGGCGAG
>JAGBBQ010000074.1 GCA_017938425.1 Clostridia bacterium
GGACGTAATATCCTGATGGGTTATTTTTGACAGCATCTCACTGATGCGCTGGCCTGAGAAGGTTCGAGCTTTGGGCAGCCAGTGCTGAGAGGCCCACTGTTCAAAGCAGTCCATGGAGCCGCCGTCAAGGTACTGGTAAACCGCCAATCTCAACAAGTCCGCCCCGACTTCTGCTCCGAATGTCTTTTTTAAGTCTTCCAGCATTCCGCTTTGCTGAGCAACCAGCCAACACGCAGCAGAAGCGCCGTAGCTGACAACGTCATTAAGAGGGCTCGGAACTCTTTTGTCCAGCTCCTCCTGAACTTCTTCCGGTGTTCGTTCAACAAGCTGCTTGTCTTCGTAATAAAGGATCTTGCCTTCGTACTGAGGGTTCTCTGAAAGATATTTCTTTCCGAGCCGCGCTCTTCCGGTCGTTGTATCCAAGACTCCGACGTACTTCCTTTGTGCGATGCGAGAGCGTTTCTTCTCCGGATCCCATTCATTTCTATAAGCCTCGACGTAAGTGTGTCCCTTCCTAACGTATGTGTGGAGGCAGAAGTGCGGAGTGTCGTAAATTCTAGGGCGACCCATTTTAATAGACCTATATTATTAAAATACCGATCTATTATAGCATGAGAACGCCGATCTTGAAATCTTTTATTTAAAGAAATCTGGGAATTAGTTGAAGAAAAATAGCCCGATTAAAAAAAATCACGGGCTATTTCACGGGAGTTTGGGTTCCCGAGGACCGCTCGCCCGCAAAGATCAAGGCCCGCGAGAAGGCGCGCACGCTCACGGACTACATGGGAGAGGCCGCGGCCTTTTACACGGAGCAGCTCAGGCGGAACGCAGGAGCCTCCGATTATCTCAAGAACCGCTGTATTTCGGCCGCCACGGCCGCGAAGTTCGGTCTCGGCTATTCGCCCGACGACTGGCATCCCCTTCAGACCCTTTTCGGAGAGAAGTATTCCGACAGGGCGCTTGAGGAGTGCGGTCTCGTCAACGTCAGGAACGACAGACGCTACGATGCGTTCAGAGGGCGCATCATGTTCCCGATCCGCAACGCCAAGGGGCTTGTGATCGGTTTCGGCGCCCGCACGATGAACGGCGACGAGCAGCCCAAGTACCTCAACAGTCCCGAAACGCCGATCTACCACAAGGGCAGCGAGCTCTACGGCTATTTCGAAGGCAGGGAGGCGATCTACGGCAAGGGCCGCGCCATCGTCTGCGAGGGCTACATGGACGTGATCCAGCTTTCGCAGGCCGGGTTCGAGGAGGCCGTCGCCGCACTCGGTACGTCGATCACGCCCGAGCATGTCAGGAAGCTCTTCAAGCTCACCGACAGCGTCTACTTCTCGTTCGACGGCGACGCCGCCGGCCGCAAGGCTGCGCGTCGTGCGCTTGAGGCGGCCCTGCCCGTCATCACGGACGTGCAGAAGGCGGGCTTCATCATCCTGCCGCCCGAGCACGATCCCGACAGCCTCATCAAGGCAGAGGGCGCTGAGGGTTTCGAGCGCCAGATTGAAAAGGCCTATGGACTCACGGACTTCATGAAGAAGCTCCTTCTCGAAGGAAAGGAGTTCATGTACGCCGAGGAGCGTGCGAAGCTCGTGGCCGAGGCCAAGCCCTGGGTGCTCTCGATGCAGCATGCGCCCATCCTGCGGCTTGCATCCATCCGCGAGCTTGCGGGCATCGCCCGCCTGCAGGCGGATGACATCGAGCGCCAGTA
>JAGBBQ010000075.1 GCA_017938425.1 Clostridia bacterium
ACACCACATTCGGAGGTATATAATTATGGCTAAGAAAATTACCGGTTATATCAAACTTCAGCTTCCCGCCGGAAAAGCTACTCCCCAGCCCCCCGTCGGCCCCGCTCTCGGTCAGTACGGTGTTTCCATTCCTAACTTCACCAAGGAATTCAATGAGAGAACCAAGAACGATATCGGTCTGATCATCCCCGTTATCATCACGGTTTACGCAGACCGCTCCTTCACCTTCATCACCAAGACGCCCCCTGCGGCCGTTCTTATCAAGAAGGCTTGCGGCATCGAGACCGCTTCCGCCGCTCCCAACAAGACCAAGGTTGCTAAACTCACCAAGGATCAGGTTCGCAAGATCGCTGAGACCAAGATGCCCGACCTCAACGCCGCTTCTATCGAGGCTGCTATGAGCATGGTGGCCGGTACTGCCCGCTCTATGGGTATTACCGTAGAAGACTGATAGGAGGATTTCGTACGATGAAAATGGGTAAGAAATATAAGGCAAGCGCAGAGCTGATCGATAAGAGCAAGCTCTACGACGTAGATGAGGCTGTTGCTCTCCTTTGCCAGACCGCAAAGGCTAAGTTCGACGAGACCGTTGAGCTCCACATCCGCTTGGGCGTTGACTCCCGCCATGCTGACCAGCAGGTCAGAGGCGCGATCGTTCTCCCCAACGGTACCGGTAAGGTTGTCAGAACCCTTGTATTTGCAAGAGGTGATAAGGCTGAGGCCGCTAAGGCTGCAGGCGCTGACTACGTTGGTGCTGAGGATATGGTTCAGAAGATCACGGCTGAGAACTGGTTCGATTTCGACGTTGTTATCGCATCTCCTGACATGATGGGCGTTATCGGCCGTCTTGGTAAGGTGCTCGGTCCTAAGGGACTTATGCCCAACCCCAAGGCAGGTACCGTTACTCCCGACGTTGCTAAGGCCGTTACCGAGGCTAAGGCAGGTAAGATCGAGTACCGTCTCGACAAGACCAACATCATCCACTGCCCCATCGGCAAGGCTTCCTTCGGTCCCGAGAAGCTCACCGAGAACCTTTCCGCTCTCGTTGGCGCCGTTATCAAGGCTAAGCCCGCCGCTGCAAAGGGCCAGTACATCAAGAGCTGCGTTCTCGCAACCACGATGGGCCCCGGCATCAAGCTCAACTACGCAAAGCTTGGTTAATTCCTATATATAATATATAGAAGAAAAAGATCGCTATCCCTTGGGATGGCGATCTTTTTTCCGCTTTTGACAAAAAAACCGAAATGCGCAGCCCCTGCCGTCCAATAAGGCAGCGCCCCCAAAGCACTGCGACCCTCGCGCCCCGCAGAGCGCTCCCTACTCTTGACAAGAGAGGAAATATACTGTATAATATAACTGACAAACGGAAGAAAGGAGCAATATAAATGGAGGATAATAAAAAAAGCCCCCTGCGGCAGACCTTTATTCTCTATCCGCTGCGCGGCTTCGCGATCGCACTCGTACCATGGCTGACGCACCTATTCCCCCTAAAGCATCTTACCGAGCTTGCACAGACGGCGCATCTGCTCGGCATCCCTGCTTTCTTATTCTTCCTTTTTTCACTCCTGATCCTTGCGCTGATCTACAATTCCTTCACTCTCTATTTCGCGACCTATGACAGAGAGGAGATGGATCGTTTTTTTGGCGAGGACGGCGGACAAACGCTTCCGTTTTTCAAGGAACGCGCGCGGGCGCTGCGTAGCCTTCCCTTCTGGCTGGAGCTTGGCTTTTCGCTTCTCTTCACCGCCTTTATTTACTTTCTCGGCGGCTTTGCGGACATCGGCTACTTTACGAGAATGATCCCTACGGCGGCGTGGCTTGGAAGCGCGATCGGCTTTATCCCCCTTGCGCTCTATCTGTTTATCCTTATTCTCGACCGCCGCTGCGAGGCGAGAAAATACTGGCAGCAGCTCTCCGAAAGAGGGGATCTCCAGCGCCTCGAATCCCGCGTTCGTATGGCGGTACGCGGACTTGCGATCGTGCTTCTCTACCCGATCGCGACTCCCTTGCTTCCGATGCTCCTTTATTTTGCGATCAATCTTGTGACCATCATCATCGGCATAGCGGATATGCTGACGGTGGTCGGCTTCATTCTTGCGCTTACCGCGCTCATCCTCGTGATATATTTTTTAAAACGGCTACGCTTTTTGCGCATTACGCACAGGATCGAGAAAAGCATTGCCGTGAAGGCGGCGGAATTCGGCTACAGCCTCCGTCTTTACGACAGGGACGAGCGCATCCTTCATAACTGCAACGGCTACCTTGAAAAGGAACAGAAGCGCTACTACTTCAAGATCATGGCTTCCCCCTCGCGCTTTACACCTCTTTACTTTATGGAGCAAGGGGCGTACTATCTTCACAAGTTCGGCACGAAGAACCATTTCCGATCCTTCGAGCGGCACGTATCCTATAACTTTGACGCCCCCGGACAGCGCTCCATTATTCTGCCGAGGATCACGAACTATATCTTCGCCAAGGAGGGCGGTGCCGTGCGGCGCGTTTACGAGGGAGACAGCTTTTGGAAATACACCATTTACAACCCCGCATCCTATCTCGGCAATATGGAAAGAGATTGCATCGGGCGTACGAACGCGGAAGGATGACACCGAAGAGCTCTCTTTCGGACGAGAAACTCTCTATTTTGTAAATAATTGTTATAAAAAGCAGGTCTTTTTTGCACAAAGACCTGCTTTTTTCTTATGCGAAATGCGGTGGCTTTTCAAATGGAACGAAGGGATCCTTGTAGGCGATCGCAAGACAAACGCCGACAATCTCCCTCGCACCAAGACCGCGCAGAACGGAGGCGGCGGCACCCATAGACGCACCCGTAGTGACGATATCGTCCACCAAAAGCACACGCTTGCCGGAAAGATCAACGCCCCTGCGGCCCAAGAATACGGCGTTCTCTCTTCTCTGCTTTGCATCGAGCTTCTTCTGCGGTGCGCGTGCGCGAGAGCGAAGCGCGTGGATCACGGGAAGCCCGAGAAGCCTTGCGATATGCTCGGCAAGGATCCTTGCCTGATCTACGCCGTATTTGCGCCTGGCGCTGCCGCGGCGCGGCACATACGTGAGAACGAAGGCAGAGGGATCCTCGATGCTCGCGCGGATGGCAGAGGCAAGCTCCTCGGCGCAGAGCGCCGCCACGTCATCACGGTTCTCACGCTTCAAGGAAAAGACCAGACGGTTCTGCGGCAGATCCTCAAGACTCGAAACGTAGCGCACGATCTTGATCAGACGGTGCACAAGATGCGCATCGAGATAGTCGTTCGGGCAGCTGCATTTGGAAAGGATCTTCGCACAGCGCGAGCAATTGCGCAGCTTTACGTTCTCGTAGCGTGAGCGACAGTCGGGACAGAAGACGCGATCCTCATAGTCCAGCCGCTCACCGCAATGCACGCAGGTTGGCACGGTGATATAAAACCGAACGCGCTTCAAAAGCGCAGAAATGTCCATCTCTTCTCCTCCCTTCTTATGTCTTATGAATATAGGATCATCCTTCGTCGGGGTCAAAGCAGTGCCCTGCGGCACTGTTTTGGCAACCGTCCGTCATTATGAGAAAGCGAAGATGCCGCAGATGGCATCTTCGCTGAAAAAGCTATTTATTTTGCTTTGGGAAAGCTATCCTTCAGACCGACGATACGGTTGAAGGTATTCTCGTGCTTGGTATCCTTCACGAAGTAGCCCGTGCGCACGAACTGGAAGCGATCTCCCGCCTCGGCCTCGGCAAGCGCAGGCTCGATCTTCGCATTTTCGATCTTGGTTACCGAATTGACGTTCAGATAATCGTCAAAGGTTTTGCCCTCGGGGATATCCGCAACGTTCTCGATATCGAAGAGGAAATCGTAGAGCATCACCGTGGCATCGGCGGCGTATTTCGAGGAGAGCCAATGGATCGTGCCCTTGATCTTTCTTCCGTCGGTCGGCATACCGTTCCCGGTCTCAAGATCGGCGGTGCAGCGGATCTCGGTCACGTTGCCCTCGGCATCCTTTACGATCTCGTTGCACTTCACGATATATGCACCCATCAGGCGCACCTCGCCCTCGGGCTTCATACGGAAGAACTTGGGCGGCGGAACCTCGGCAAAGTCATCGGCATCGATGTAAAGCTCACGCGTGAAGGGGATCTTACGCGTGCCTGCCTCGGGCTTGGCGGGGTTGTTGGCTACCTCAAAATATTCGACCTTATCCTCAGGATAGTTGGTCACAACGACCTTGATGGGATGCAGAACGCTGATGCGGCGGGGCGCCGACTCGTTCAGCTCCTCACGGATGCAATGCTCAAGAAGCTCGTAATCCACCACGCTATAGGACTTGGCAACGCCTGCGCGCGCTACGAAATCGAAGATAGCGGCAGGGGTGTAGCCACGGCGGCGCAGGCCACAGAGCGTGGGCATACGGGGATCGTCCCATCCGTCCACAAGCCCTGTCTCCACCAGCTGGCGCAGGTAGCGCTTGGACATGACCGTGTGCGTGACGTTCAAACGCGCAAACTCCCACTGATGGGGGCGCTTCTCAAAGCCGATATTCTCGATCACCCAATCGTAGAGCGGACGGTGATTCTCAAACTCGATGGAGCAAAGCGAATGCGTGATCCCCTCCAGGGCATCCTGAATGGGATGCGCATAGTCGTAGAGAGGATAGATGCACCACTTATTGCCCTGGCGGTGATGATCCACGTGCACGATACGGTAGATCGCGGGATCGCGCAGGTTGATATTCGAGGATGCCATATCGATCTTGGCACGAAGGGTCTTCGCACCGTCGGCAAACTCGCCGTTCTTCATCCTCTCAAAAAGATCGAGGTTCTCCTCCACGCTACGGTCGCGATACGGGCTGTTCTTACCCGGCTCGGTCAGCGTACCGCGGTAGGCGCGCATCTCTTCCGCCGTCAGATCGCAGACGAAGGCCTTGCCCTCCTTGATGAGCTTTACGGCAAACTCATAGCAGGCGTCGAAATAATCCGAGCCGTAGAAAATGCCGCCCGAGGGCTCACAGCCGAGCCACTTCAGATCCTCGTAGATGCTCTCAACGTACTCGTTATCCTCCTTGGAGGGGTTGGTATCGTCGTAGCGGAGGTTGAAGAGGCCGCCGTACTTCTTCGCGGTCATCGCATTGATCCAGATCGCCTTCGCAGAGCCGATGTGCAGATAGCCGTTGGGCTCGGGGGGAAAGCGCGTGTGGATCTTGAGCTCGGGATTTTTTGCAAGATCGGCATCGATGATGTCGTGAATAAAATTGTTTCTTAATTCTTCCATATACAGAGATCCTTTTTAGGAATTTATTACAGATAAAACGGCTCGCCGTGCCCCGGAAAGAGCTTCAGATCCGAAAGGCACGCCTTCGCTCTTCTTAACGAAGAGAAAAGCACCTCCCCGTTACCGCCCGGAAGATCGTAACGGCCGAAGCCGCCGCCCGCGAAAACAAGATCGCCCACGAAGGCGATATCCGAAAGGCGGAAAACGAGGCTTCCCGGCGAATGCCCCGGATAATGCTCTACCGCGACCGTCTCGCCGCAGAGCGAAAGCGCTTCGCCGCCCGAGAGGGTCGTATGGGGTACGGAATAGGTCTTGTTCTCGCCGAAAAAGACGGCGTGCGCATTGAGGTAGCCATCCGAGAGCATCGGGGCATCCTCCTTGCCGATATAGACCTTGGGCGAGAAGGCGGCGTACCACGCAGGGAGCGACTCCACGTGATCAAAATGCCCGTGGGTGATGAGGATCGCACAGGGCGCGATAAAATCAGTACCAAGAGCGGCTCTCGCCTCCTCGACGCTGACGAAGGGATCAACGAGGAAGGACTCCCTCCCATCCGTTACGTAATAGGTATTCGAGCCGAAGGTTCTCGGCGCGAGGGTGAAAACACGGCGCATACCCTTCTACCTCCCAAAATACAATTCGCCTTTTATATTTTACCATTGAAATGACAAAAATGCAAGTGTTTTATTATTATTTTTTAAAATATAAAGAGACTTTTTCGGCAGGACTTGCATTCGCGCGTTTTTTATGGTAGAATAAGAGAAAAAACGGAGATGGATCTATGAAGCTTCTGATCGGATCGGATATACACGGCGACCTTGACGGCGCAAAGCGCCTGATCGAGGCATACGAGGCGGAGGGCTGCGACAAGCTCCTGCTTCTCGGCGACATTCTCTACCACGGACCGCGCAACGATCTTCCGAAGGGCTACGCGCCCAAGGAGGTCATCGCGCTTTTGAACGGATACAAGGATAAGATCCTTGCCGTGCGCGGCAACTGTGAGGCGGAGGTGGACCAGATGGTTCTCGCCTTCCCTGTCCTGGCGGAATACGCGCTTCTCTCCCTTGACGGCGTGACGGTATTTGCCACGCACGGGCACATTCACAATACCGAAAAATGCCCGCCGCTTGCAAAGGGCGATATTCTCCTGCACGGGCATACCCACGTGCAGACATGCACCCCCTTCGGTGACGGAAGCTATTACATCAATCCCGGCTCGATCTCCCTGCCGAAGGAGGGCAACCCGAAGACCTATATGGTGTATGAAAAGAGGACCTTCACGCTCAAGGATTTTGACGGCAAGGTGCTTTGGGAAAAGAAGCTGTGATCCCCTTCTATAAAAACTGCAAGCGTATCGCTGCTGCGGCGAAGGGCGCATTATAATAAACAAAAACGGCAAGTCACATCCCATTCTGCTTTGGGGTGTGACTTGCCGTTTTATAAGCGGATCAGTATCAAGCCTCCGATGCAAAAAAGAAGCGCGAGAAAACGCCGCAGCGTGAATTTTTCTTCTTTGAACAAAAGGAGCGACATAAGAAAAAGCGAAAAGGAAAGCAATCCCGTATTCAAGGGAAAGAGGATCGCGGAGGAAACGCCCGATGCGATCGCCAGCATAAAAAACAGATTGCCGAAGGCGGTGCCGAATCCCGCCCCCACGCCGCATCCCAAGGCGAGCGCAGGATGCGAAAGCCATTGGCGAAACGGCAATCCGCGCCGTATCTCAAAAAGAACGACGGCTAAGCCGACGACGGCCGCAAAAGTGAAGGACCACCCCAGAAAAGCGCCGCTCGAAACGCTCGGATATTCCTTCGCAACATACAGCTTGAAGGAGCCGAGCAAGCCGTTTCCGAGCGCAGACAGAAGACCGAAAACAAACCAAGTGTTCCCCTTCGTTTTCTCCTCCTCGGTGATGGGAGCGGAGAGGATAACGACGAGGATCATACAAAGAATGCCGACAACCGTAAGCACATTGAAAGGATCGCCAAAAGCAAGGATGCCGAACACAACGCCGATCATATTTCCCATATTGCAGAGGATGGTTGCCATACTGAGCGAGCCAAGGCTCATCGAAAGCTGCAAGGAATAGACGGTTGCAAAATACAGAATACCGTACAGCACGGAAAGCAAAAACGGCACGCCGCGAATTTCATTTCCCGCACCAAACAGCTGCAGGATCACGGCCGAGAAGATCACGCAAGCCGTATTTTGTATGGCGGACAGGCTTTTTCCGAATGTGCGCGAAAAGCTTTTATTTGAAAAATTTTGTATGAGATATGAGGCAATAGAAAGAAAGAGGAAGTGCATATATTCTCCTTATTCAACACAAAATTCGACGGTATCAAAATTCAAGCCGCGGATGCGAAGCAGATCTTTATCCGTCGTTCGTACGCGCAGCGTGCGCGTTTGTCCCGGCTCTACGAGCAAAACGTTATCCTCCGGGTATATCGGCGTATTCTCACCGTCTATGACGACGGGATAGGCGGGATACGCACCCGTATTGCGAACGGAAAGTGCATAGAGATTATCCCGAATCAACTGACAGGTGGCTTCTATTTTCGTTCTCACTGCGCGAATTTGCTGCGCAAGCGTTTCCCTGCCTTTATAGAAGAAATTAGGCTCCTGACCGTCACGGAATGCATCACGGAAGCCTGCATCTGCCATCTCGGACAGGCATTTCGGGCGATAATGATTGTATAGCACGCCTCCGTTCTCCGTCTCCAGCCTCAGAGATATGAAAAAGAATGCATCGGCATAATGTGGTGGGATCGCGAATTCCTTCAGAGACACTTCGGTTTTGTATCCCTCGATTACGATATCCCCTTCTTCCCGATACACCTGCTCAAGAGTGGGGGCGTATATTTTCACAGTCGCGTGCGCTTTTCCCTTGTATCCCCTTTTATGCGAAACGCAAACAAGCGTGAGCGGCAGCGTTTCCCCCGGCGCATAGGTGATCTCGTTCAACGAAAGAAAGGCGTGCAGATCCGCAAAGGCCTTTTTCATTCCGTAATACTGAAGCGTGGCGCCCTCCAGCGCATCCACGAGCTGAACGCCAATCGTATTCCATCCGCGCGAGAAAACCCAAGGAAAGTGTCCTGCCGTTTTCGGATAATTCTCGATCATAGCCTCGCCCATAATCTGATACCACTCGTATGCCGCAAGCTGCGTGAGATAGCAAAGATCCTCCGCATCTGCGTTCTCAATATCTCCGAGCTGAGATGCGCGTGTGAGCATTTGCGGCACTCTTTGCGCGTTATTTTCAACGAAATGGCACATCAGATTTGGGTGTTGTTTTTGATAATCTTCGGACAAAGCGCACACCTTTGTTTGCAATTCGTCGGCCGAAACCGATTTTTTCAGAGATTGAAAGCAAGGAAATGTATGGATTCCGCTTTCTGCCATCAAGGGTATTTCTTTGTATAGCTTGCGATAGCAAGTCGGCTCGATATTTTGATACACGTGGGCACTGCCGCCGAGCGGCGTGGTATCGAAAAATATGCGCGTGGGATCCAAGGAGGCGAGCGTTTGCCGCAGCCTTCCGAGGCACGCCGCCGTGTCCGTATGATAGGGATTGAACTCGTTGCCGCCACACCAAACGACGAGCGAGGCGTGGTTTCTCAGGCGATATACATTGGGAGCAACGAGCGTATCAAAGAGCCGCACATTCCAGCAGCCCGTCGTCATATTTGCAATAATGGAATCCTGCCAGACCATAATACCCATACGGTCACACAGCTCGTAAAAGAGATCGGTCTCATATTTTCCGCCCGCGCCCCAAAGGCGGATGAACGATATATCCGCTTCCTTCATGATAAGCAGCATACGCTCGGTTTTTTCATCGCTGTAATCGTAAAGGAAGTCTTGCGGCATAAGATTGACGCCGCGCAAAAACAAATCCTCACCGTTGACGGAAAAAAGATAGGGCTTGAGGTCGAAGAAGAATTTTTTCGCCTCCGTAAAGCGTGTGCTGATTTTTCGCACGCCGAAATCAAAGGTGTGACTGTCGAGAAGCTTCTCTGCTGCGAAAAGCTGAATTTCCGTTTTGTAAAGATGCGGCTCTCCCATACAATAGGGATACCACAGCTTCGGTGCGGAAAGCAGGATATCCTTCTCGATATATTGGCATTCCATACGCTCGGCATCGATCATAGAACGCGAAAAATCCAGCGCATCTATATCAAATTCAAAGCGTTGTGCGTGATCGTCCGTATCCGTCATCGTTACCGAAAGACGATAGCTGCCCCCCGTGGAATGGCAGAGCAAACCGCGATTTGGCGCATAGATAAAGCTCTCGCCGTAGTCATATCCGCGATCCACCGCCGTTTCATCAAAGCCTTCGCGCGTCAGCTCCGCACAAAGATGCAGGTGGGCCTTGCCGTTTTCAACGGTCACCGTGGAGAGAAAAGGACGGGATATATGTACGGGATTCAAAAATTCAAGTCGGATGCCACCCGTTATACCGTGAACGCAGAAATTGCCGTTGCTGCACTCCGCATCGCCCGAAAGCCCCCAGCCGATCAGGCGATCGCTTTTTCCGTCGCGGTTATGCGCATCGTAATTTTCAACTCCGAAGGCAGGCGATTTGGCGATGATGCGAAGCTCGTTTTCCTCGCCGAAATGCAAAAACTCCTTCACCGGAAGATAAGGGCCGCCCGAAATGCCGATATGCTCCCCGAGATGATGACCGTTGAGGATCACCTCGGTTTTATAATCCGCCCCCTCAAAGCAAAGAAAAGCAAGGAGCTCAGCCTTCTCATACGGAACGAAAAAGCGCCGCTCGTAGCAAAAAAGCTTGTACATCAGATCCTTGTAAAGCTTACTGTTATCACCGAAGTAATAATGCGGAAGAAGTCCGCTTTCGTAAACGCTTTTATAAACGGATGCAGGAAGATTTGTTTCGTACGGCAGCTTTTCAAAGCAAATATCCTTTTCCGTATTAAAAATACCGTATCGGTATTTGCCATCAAGGGATATGCTGTCCTTTCTTTTTTCTATGTAAAAAACATGATTGTTGTTTTTCATATACTTCTCCTTGCTCAAAATATGACGGTTTCGACGAACGCGTATTGACTTTATTATATACGCGTGATAAAATAGAAGCAACAAATTTCATATAGTGAAACAAAAGAGAGGAAAATACAGTATGATTGCTTCCGTAAGCAAGGCAATCGGCATCCTGCAGCTACTTGCAAAGGAGGACGGACAAGCCGTATCGCTCAGCCGCATCTGTGAGCAGACCGGACTGCACAAAAGCACGGCTTCGCACTTACTTGCCACTCTTGTGGAAGAAAATATGGTGGAACACGTTTCTCGCCGCGACGGATATCGCATCGGCTACGGAACGTTTTTGCTTACGCGCTTTGGCTCGTATCAGCATAAAATTTCCGAGGTGGCACGCCCCGTTCTCCGCTGGCTTTCCAAAAAAACCGGCCAAAGCACGCTGATATGCGTATTGTGTGACCAAAAGCGCATACGCATCGATGCGGTTGTTGCAGATTTCCCGCTGGAACCGAAGAAGGAAAACATTTTCGTTGAGGATGCTTGCGATAGCGCAACGGGATTGATCCTCGTTGCGAATTTGCCTGAATATCAAAGAATGCCGTATGTATATGCTTGGAGCAAGGACGACAACGATGAGGCTCAAATTCGTTCGGCGCTTGAGGATGCCGAGAAGCGCGGTTATGCCGAATGCACAAAAATAACCGACGGCGTGCGGCACGGCGGTGTTGCCGTTCCCCTTTTTAAGGCAAAAAAATGCGTGGCAGCGCTCGGCCTTGCTTATTTTGACGGAGACGGAAAAAAATATTTGCCGCATATGCTCATTGCCGCAAAGGAAATCTCCCGCCGCTTGGATTTTTCGGAGGAAGTGTAATTCATAAAAAGCAAAGCTGCCGCAAATACAAAAAAGGAGATAACTTTTCGGCTATGAGCTGATTTGTTATCTCTTTCTGTTTGTATATAGGTTGGGCTTGGTCCATTTGCGTTTGACCGGTTTTCAAATTCTCCGAAAAATGAAAAAAAGCAAGCCAAAGGCTTGCTTTTTTTGGCGCGCCCTGGAGGATTCGAACCTTCGACCTACCGGTTCGTAGCCGGGCACTCTATCCACTGAGCTAAGGGCGCGAATATTGGAGCGAGTGATGGGAATCGAACCCACGCGACCAGCTTGGAAGGCTGGAATTCTACCATTGAACTACACTCGCATAGATAACGCTCTCATCAAGCGCCTATATATAATAACATACTTTCGCAATTTTGTCAAGTGCTTTTTGAAAGTTTTCAAAAAAACTTTTGTTTTTCGAAAGTTGCCGATGGGCCTTGAAAACAAAGGGTCTGTATGCTATAATATTTTTACCGGAGCCGACAAGGACGGCCCGAAAGGAGACGACGATGATCTATAATGTTACCGACTACGGCTGCATCGGCGACGGCGTGACGAACAACACCGCTGCGATCAACGCGCTGACGAAGAGCCTTCGTGGCAAGGGCGGCACGGTCTACTTCCCTGCAGGCGAATACGTGAGCGGCTCGATTCGGCTTTACAGCAATATGACCCTGATGCTCGACGGCGGCGCGACCATCCTCGGCAGCCATAATTTCGACGATTATCCCTTTATCAAGCTGGAGGGCTTCACGCGCGGCACGCGGCACGGCATTATTTCCGCCATCGGGGAGAGAAATATCCGCATCACGGGCGGCAAGATCGACGGGCGCGGCAAGTATTTCTGGGACAATATGGAGTCCGACTACGAAAGACCGCGCACGATCAATCCCATCCTTTGCAAGGACGTTACGATCACGGATATGATCATCGAGAATTCTCCCTGCTGGACGGTGCATCCGCTTTGCTGCGAGAACGTGACGGTGCGCGGCGTTTCGATCTATAATCCCTACGATTCGCCCAACACCGACGGCATCAACCCTGAAAGCTCGAAAAACGTGCGCATTTCGGATTGCCACATCGACGTGGGCGATGACTGCGTGACCATCAAGGCGGGCACGGAGACCGATCCTCTGATGAGGGATCGCGCCTCGGAGAACATCGTTGTTACCGGCTGCACGATGGCGCACGGCCACGGCGGTGTTGTGATCGGCAGCGAGATGAGCGGCGGCGTGAAGAACGTATCCGTCTCAAGCTGTGTCTTCCAAAACACCGAGCGCGGCATCCGCATAAAGACCCGAAGAAAGCGCGGCGGCTGCGTGATCGGTGCATCCTTCTCAAACATTCTGATGGAAAACGTGGGCGCCGTGATCACGATGAACGGCTATTACTGCTGCGTTTGCGGCGAATACCCCTTCCCGAAGGAGATCCTTTTTGACGAGGGACCGCAGCCCGTGGATGCGCTGACGCCGAGGTTTTCGGATATCCGCATCAGCGGTATCACTGCAAGAGGCGTGACGGGCGTTGGCATCTACCTTTACGGCCTGCCCGAGATGCCGATCGAGAATCTTTCAATCTCGGACGTTTCTATGGAGATCGTCGGCTGCGAGGAGGGCTTTTCACCCGTTGCCGCCTTCAATCGCAAAAGATGCTATGGCGAGGGGATCCTGATCGAAAACGCCAAGGGCGTGACGATGCAGGGGGTTACGCTGAAATGCCCCGGCAAGCGGCTGACGTTGAAAAACGCAGAAAACGTGACGCTCAACGGAAAAAGAGTGGATATATAATGAAAAAGCAGAGGCACCGTTTTTGGTTCCTCTGCTTCGTTTTTTCTGTCGATTTTTAAAAGCATCTCACTCCGCATCCACCGTAAGCTCATACCTCCAGCCCTCGCCGTAGAAGGGTGCGCTTCGGTCAAACTGACCGTACTTGCATAGCGAAAGCTCGATACGCAGGCTCTCCCTATCCTCCAAAATATCAAAATTTGAAAGCTGAAGGGCTTCGCTTTCTCCCTCGCGTCTCGTATCGATCACGGTCAAGCTCTCTTTTTTAAGCAAGCCCGTTTTTTCGTCCACCTCCGAGACGTACAGCGGATATCGGGGACTGTTCCCGTATGCGGTGTGATCGGAAATATTTCCGAACCAATAGAGCTTCCCGTTTTTCGAGGAGCGAAAAAGCTTCGAGATCGTGGCACCCGAATAAATCACCTCGCGGTCATCAAAGCGCCACGGCTCGGCATCGGTGAAATCCGCACCGCCGTTATCGGAATAGGAATACCACTTAAAGGAAGGCGTTCCCGGCTCGATCCGCGTATTCCATGCCGGAGATATCACGTTTGAGCCTCTCATAACAAGCAGGAGCCTTCCGCTTTCCAGCTCGGCGAGGATCGGCTCATCGATGCCTCGCGAGGAGCGAAGATCGCCAAGAATGATAGGGTTTGAGAAGGTGAAATTATATCTCTCCGCTTTCGGATCGTATTTTCCTCTTGCGACGATCACGCATCGGCTGATTGTCGGACAGCTGGGAAACACACGGCTTACGTCCAGCCCCGCGATACGGCAGCCAACGTGCACGGGAACACCGACGGGGACTGCGATATCGCCGTTTTTCAGAACGATCGGCGGATTCTCAAATCCGTTGTTTCTCTCAAGATGCTCGGGATCTCTCGGATTTTCGGGGTCGAATTCCTTTCCCTCCTCGTACATAACGAGATGCTCCGAAAACGGCAGATCCTCTCCATCGCGGAAAATGCATACCGTCTGATGATCGAAAAAGCTTCTTGCGCCCTTGTTCCAATATGCCGCATAAGATGCCTCGTGTCCTTCGAGGAAATAGCGGTAAAATCCCGTGGCAACGTAATGACCGTAGTGCGGATTCCATACCTTGCCGCACAGCTCAAAGATCCTTTCATCACGGCCGTATGCGGTCGAATAGCTCTTCTTTTCGATCGGCATCCATTCCCCGAAGCTACGGCCGTTATCCGTGCTGATCCTTGTGAGAGCCGGCGAAGGATAATCACTTTCCGCGATGACCGACTTCGTTTCCCTGCAGGCAAGGCCGTTGCGGTCAAGATATTCGCGCGTTACCATCGTAATACCCGCGCCTCGCACGGCATCCGCAATCTTTTTTCCCGAGACTCTGATCATATCGCTCACCTTATCGGTCTTATTTCCGTTTTCTTTGCTTTTTAGATACTTATTTTACAACGATATTCACGATCTTGCCGGGAACGACGATCTCCTTCACGACCGTCTTGCCCGCAAGAGCGGCGGCGATCTTCTCGTCTGCCTTCACGGCGGCGAGGATGCCATCCTTATCGGCCGCGGCGGGGATCGCTACGACCGCACGGACCTTACCGTTGATCTGTACGGGGAATTCGACGGTATCGTCCACCGTCTTGCTCTCATCGTATACAGGCCAGGGAGCGATGGAGCAAAGCCCCTTACCGCCCATCATCTCGTATACCTCCTCCGCTACGTGAGGTGCGAAGGGAGAAAGGAGCACGGCGAAGCTCTTAAGCTCGCACTTCGTGATCTTGCCTACCTCGTAGATGGTGTTTACGAGTGCCATCATCGCGGCGATCGCGGTGTTGAACTTCATATTATCGATGTCTGCGGTCACCTTCTTGATCGTCTTATGGAACGCCTTCTCCAGCGCGGGGGTCACGCCCTCGCCCTCGGCGATATCCACAAGATCGAGGAATCTCTCCAGGAAGCGCTTGCAGCCCTTGATGGACTGAGGATTCCAGGGAGCGGCCTTCTCAAAGTCACCGATGAACATCTCGTAAAGACGCATCGTATCGGCACCGTAGTCACGCACGATATCGTCGGGGTTCACGACGTTGCCGCGGGACTTGGACATCTTCTCGCCGTTCTCGCCAAGGATCATACCGTGGCTCGTACGCTTTGCGTAGGGCTCCTTGCAGGCAAGAACGTCAATATCGAAGAGGAATTTCGCCCAGAAGCGGGAATACAGAAGGTGAAGCGTGGTGTGCTCCATACCGCCGTTATACCAATCGACGGGCATCCAATACTCGAGCGCCTCCTTGGAAGCAAGCGCCTCGGTATTGTGAGGATCGCAGTAACGGAGGAAATACCAGGACGAGCCTGCCCACTGGGGCATCGTATCGGTCTCTCTCTTGGCTCTGCCGCCACACTGCGGGCAGGTGCAATTGACCCAATCGGTCATCATCGAGAGCGGCGACTCGCCCGTCTCGGTGGGCTCATAGGACTCAACCTCGGGCAGACGCAGAGGAAGCTCGGACTCGGGGATAGCGACCCAGCCGCACTTCTCGCACTCTACGAGCGGAATCGGCTCGCCCCAATATCTCTGACGGGAGAACACCCAGTCACGCAGCTTGAAGTTCACCTTCTTCTGACCGATGCCCTTCTCCTCGAGGTACGCTGCCATTGCCTCCTTGGCATCGGCAACCTCCATACCGTTGAGGAAATCGGAGTTTACAAGCTTGCCGGTCTCCACATCTACAAAGGCCTCGTTCTGCACGTCGCCGCCCGCAACGACCTCGATGATCGGCAGGTCAAACTTCTTTGCAAAATCCCAGTCTCTCTCGTCGTGTGCGGGAACTGCCATAATGGCACCCGTACCGTAGCCCGCGAGAACGTAGTCGGAAACAAAGATCGGGATCTCTTTTCCGTTTACGGGGTTGATCGCCTTGACGCCCTTGATCTCCACGCCGGTCTTTTCCTTTGCAAGCTCGGTGCGCTCGAAATCGGACTTCTTGCCTGCGGCCTCGCGGTAAGCGGCAACCTCGGCATAGTTCTCGATCATAGAAGCCCACTTCTCTACGTAGGCGTGCTCGGGCGCGATGACCATATAGGTCGCGCCGAAGAGCGTATCGCAGCGCGTGGTGTATACGCGGAGGGTATCTCCCGCGGTGGTGGCAAAATCCACCTCGGCACCGTAGGACTTACCGATCCAGTTGATCTGCTGGGTCTTTACTCTCTCTATGTAGTCAAGCCCGTCGAGATCCGAGATCAGACGGTCCGCATACTCGGTGATGCGAAGCATCCACTGGCTCTTTACCTTACGGATAACGGCAGAGGCGCAGCGCTCGCAAACGCCGTTCACGACCTCCTCGTTCGCAAGAACGACCTTACAGGAGGTGCAGAAGTTTACCGCCATCTCCTTCTTGTATGCAAGCCCCTTCTTGAAGAGCTGGAGGAAGATCCACTGCGTCCACTTATAATACTCGGGATCGGTGGTGTTGATCTCTCTGTCCCAGTCAAAGGAAAGACCGAGCGCCTTGAGCTGGCTCTTGAAGCGCGCCACGTTATTCTCGGTTACGATGCGGGGATGGATCTTATTCTTGATCGCATAGTTCTCGGTGGGAAGACCGAAGGCATCCCAGCCCATCGGGAAAAGAACGTTATAGCCCTGCATTCTCTTCTTACGCGAAACGATGTCCAGCGCGGTGTAGGGGCGCGGATGGCCTACGTGAAGTCCCTGTCCCGAGGGATAGGGGAACTCAACGAGAGAGAAATACTTGGGAAGCGTATAGTCCTGCTTTGCGGCAAAGGGCTTCTTCTCATCCCAGATCTTCTGCCATTTGGCTTCGATTTCTTTGTAGTTGTACTGCATTGTCTCATCTATCTCCTAATTTTATATATTTTTCAAATTAAATTTCTCGTCTACCCTTGCCTTGATCGGCTCGATATCCACTTTACGGTCGGCAGGCATCAGACGGTCAATATCGTAAAATTCACGGCTCTGCGGATCGAACACGTTCAGTATCACGTCCACAAAATCCACAAGGATCCAGGATGCACCGCTGCGCCCCTCGATCCGCGACGGCCTTTTGCCGCGCTCGGACATCTTCTCCGCCACCTCGTCTGCCAGGGCGACGACCGCCGTGGAGGAGGTTGCGGTAATATTCACATAATAATCGGTAATGGCGCTTTCCTCGCCGACGGCGTACGCCGTGAGGTTTCTTCCCTTCTTCTCGAGAAGCAGGTCGATCACCGCCTCGCAAAGTGCCTCGGAGGAGGCGTTTTTCAGATCCTCCGTTAGAATTTGCATTTCTGCCATAATGTTCCCTCGGTTATTCTTTTTTAGTCTGTATTTTGATCGAGGAAAGGTTTTCCTCGGTATACACGCGGTAGGTGTGATTGTTATCGTAATAAATATTGGTATGCGCAAGTGCGGCCTCATTGAAAAGCCGCTTCTCGGGATCGAAGCCGCGCCATCCCGAAAAATACTCGGAAAGCAGGGCGATCGCCCCCTTGCGGTTGGCGATATAATACCAATGCCCCGCCTCCTCGACTGCCTCACCCGGCAGGGTGAAGAACACTGCGGAAAGCGAAGGAAGGCTTCGCTTCACCGCCGCCGCGAGCGCAAGCGCGCGGGAGAGCGAAAGATCGGTGATCACGCCGTCCTGCATTGAAAAGAGCATACGCACGAGCGCTGTGACGCTCATATCCTCTCTTACGCGCCGAAGCAGCGCGGAAAGGAAAAGCTTCTGCGCATCGACGCGCCCGAGATCGCCCGTGACGTATCCCTCGCGAAAGCGCACGAAGGCCTCTGCCTCTATGCCCGAAAGGTGATGCTCGCCTGCCGCGTATTCCTTTCCCTCCACGGTGACCGACGAGGGAAAATACACGTCCACACCGCCGAGAGAATCGACGGCGGCACGAAGCGCCGAGGCGCGGAAGGCGACCGCGCCGTCAAGCGAGACGCCGAAGGTATCGGACACGAGCGAGGAAAGCGACGAAAGCGCCTCCTTTTCCCCCGCGCCCTTATAGCGTGCGGATGCATAAACGCTGTTGATCCGCCTGCCGCCATCCTCACGGATATAAGTATCACGCGGGATCTGCATCACGGCTATATGCCCCTTCTCAAAATCAGCCGAAGCAAGGCAGAGCACGTCGGTATTCTCCGCCGCCTCGTCAAGCCCGCAAAGAAGCAGCGTGATGGGCGCGGATACCGCGGCATCCGCCTGCCGCGACGCAAGGCAGCAGCCGACAAGCGGCAATATCAGGATAAAAGTCAGAAAAATGGCGAGAAATCTTTTCATAGTCACGCTCCCGCGTTTTTTCTTATCTTTTCCTTTTTTTCTTACTCAATGCAATGAAATAGTTGACAAAAGCGAATCTCTTGCCTCCAGAGTGTCCTCACAGAGCGCAAAGCCGCGCGCGCGAAGAAAATGCACGGTGCTATCAAGAATGCGAAGCACGCATCTGTCCAGTGCAAGCACAGGCTCTATACCGTCCGAAAGCTCGGAGAAGAACTGCGCGCGCTCCTCGACACACTTCTGATACTCTCTGCCCTCCTCGATATAATCCGATACGAAGAGGATCTTATCAAGAAGCGACATATTTTTTGCGCCCGTGGTATGCGCACGGATCGCGGAAAGAACGCTTTCGTTTTTCGCAAAATAAGGAAACGCCTCGCGGATGCGATGCTCTGCCGTAAAGGAATGCAGGATCGCAGGGGATCGCGACTGACTTTCCGTCAGCGAAATGCCGAGCGCCCTCACGGCCTCTCTCTGCTCCGCCTCCGTCAGCTCCTTCGTGATATCGTGAAGCAGCGCCGCGGCACCGAGCGCGATCGGATCGACCGCATCGCCGAAATGAGAGGCGATCTCCTTCGCCATTTTCTCGACACCGAGGGTATGGCGGTATCGCTTCTCGCTCATAAAGCGGCGGATCTGCACACGCAACGATGCAAGCACGCGCGCGGGCTCCTCCTTCCAGAGCCCGTGTGCCCGAATATATTCCATTACGGGCGCGGGGATATTTTTTTCTGCGAGCCAGGGCGCACCGATCAGCTGCTCGCGCAGCTCGGTGGAGGATATCTCGGTCACCGGCGCGTCAATGATAAGGATGCGCGCGCCGAAGCGACTCTCATAGTCCCGCTTCGCGGCAAGGATCGCTTCGCTTTTTTCTTCATCCGTCTCGCGGCGCACAAGACACACGGTTGCCTTCCCGAAGATGATCTCGGGGGTGCGCCAGGTGGGTAAGGAAAGAAACATATCCGTGCCAAGGAGAAAATAGAGCTCCCGATTCTCAGCAGAAAGCGCCGCCAGCGTATCCGCCGTATAGCTTCTGCCGCCGCGGCGGATCTCCATATCCGAGATCCGTACGTTCGGGATATCCCCGAAGGCAAGCGCCGCCATGGCAAGCCGCGCCTCGGCATCGGCGCCGCCGTCCAGCTCCTTATGCGGCGGAAGATTATCCACGATGATCATAAAAAGATCGGGCAAGAGCGCCTCGGAAAGCGCCTGTGCGGCGCGGACGTGACCGATATGCGGCGGACTGAAGGTGCCGCCGAGGATCGCAACGGTTTCCTTTTTCATCACGGAAGCTCGATCCTTCTTTTCTTCTCGGAGGGGCGGTAGAGAATGATCTTCGTTCCGATCGTGCCCGCAATCTCCGCGCCGATGGCGGCGGCGATCTCCTCTGCCGCCTCGCGTGCACGGTAGCCGCTGCTTTCCAGCACGCGGATCTTGATCAGCTCACGCGCCTCAAGGGCATTGGAGAGCTGGGCGCACAGCTCCTCGCCGATGCCGCCCTTTCCGATCTGAAAGATCGTATCCATATTCTGTGCAAGAGAGCGAAGATACGCTCTTTGTTTACTGTTTAACACTTTGAAAATTCCTTTTTTCGTTTTAGTCCTCGGAGAAGAGCGCGCCTGCGAACTCCTCGGCGTTAAAGGGCTTCATATCCTCGATCTGCTCACCGACACCGATGAACTTCACGGGAATACCGAGCTCCTGCTTGATCGAGAAGATAATGCCGCCCTTTGCCGTGCCGTCCAGCTTCGTCAGCACAAGACCCGTGATCTCTGCCGCGCTTCTGAACTCCTTTGCCTGAATGATGGCATTCTGCCCCGTCGTGGCATCCAGAACGAGAAGCGTTTCTCTATCCGCATCGGGAAGCTCTCTTCCGATCACGCGGTTGATCTTCGCAAGCTCGTCCATCAGATTCTTCTTATTGTGGAGGCGACCTGCCGTATCGATGATCAGCACGTCGGCCGAGCGGCTCTTCGCCGCGCTGATCGCATCAAATACGACCGAGGCGGGATCGGCGCCCGCGCCCTGACGCACAAGCTCTACCCCTGCGCGGTCACACCAAACGGCCAGCTGCTCTGCGGCGGCGGCACGGAAGGTATCCGCGGCGGCAACGACCACGCGCTTCTTCTGCCTTTTCAGCTCTGCGGCGATCTTGCCGATCGAGGTGGTCTTTCCCACACCGTTGACACCGATAACGAGGATGACCGAGGGCTTGGTATTCAGCCGCAGCGGCTCGTGCTCGCCGAGCATATCGCGCAGCATCTTGAAAAGCAGCCCCTTGATCTCGGAGGGATCCTTCAGCCTGCCGTCCTTGACCGCTTCGCGAAGCTCGTCGAGGATCTGCTCCGTCGTATTCACGCCGAGATCCGCCGAGATGAGAAGCTCCTCCAGCTCGTCAAACAGATCCTCGTCGATCTTATGAAAGGCCTTAAAAAGACTGTCGATCTTACCGACAATGGCATTTTTCGTCTTTAAAAGCCCGTTTTTCAGTTTCTCAAAGAACCCCATCCAAGATCTCCTTTTGCTTTCCTTCAATTTCGTTTACGTTCAGCTCGATCGCCTGCGAGATACCGCGCTGGGGCATCGTGACACCGTAAAGCCTGTCACCGATCTCCATCGTACCGCGGCGGTGCGTGATCAGAATGAACTGCGTATCCTTTGACATCTTCTTTATGTATTCGCCGAAGCGGAATACGTTCACCTCATCCAGCGCCGCCTCGATCTCATCGAGGATACAGAAGGGCGAGGGATTTACCTTCAGGATCGCGAACAGAAGCGCGATCGCAACGAAGGACTGCTCGCCACCCGAAAGCAGCGACATACTGCCGACCGCCTTGCCGGGGGGCTGCGCCGTGATCTCGATGCCCGAGGTCAGAACGTCCTCCGGCTCGGTCAGCGAAAGCGACGCCGTACCGCCGCCGAAGAGCTCTCGGAAGGTGGTTCCGAAGTTGCGGTTGATATCCTCAAACGCCTTAACGAAGCTCTCGCGCATATCCGTTTCGAGCCTTGCAATGATCGCGATCAGCTCGTCGTGCGACTTCGTAAGATCCATATACTGCGTGTTCAACGCATCGTAAGCACTCTTCTCATCCGCATACTGCTGAATGGATGCGGGATCGAAGTGACCGATGGCGCGAAGCCTCTGGCGCAGCGAGGTCTGATTCTGTGCGACCTCGGCACGGTTCTCCTCTGTGACGGGGGGATAATCCAGCGCGACCGCCTGCTCGTAGGTCAGATTGTAATCGTCCCAGAGCACGGAGCCGAGCTTATCGCGGTTCTCCTCCAGGCGCATCAGGTGGTTCTCTGCACGCAGGGATGCCTCCATAAAGCTCTCACGCGAGGCGGTCTTTTCACGGATGAGGGCACGCAGGTCGTTCATCGCCTTATCGTAGGTATCGCTGCCCGTTTCGAGCTCCTTACGGGATTTCTCCAGGGCGGCGATCTGAGACTCGAGCGCATCGTGCTCTTCCCTGCGCATCGCCTTGGTCCTATCCATATTCTCGCTCTTGCCGGTCAGCTCGGCAATGCGCTCCTTCTGCAGCGCCTTCTCATTTTCAAGCTCTGCGATACGCTCCTTCAGCGAATCAAGCAGCTGCTTTGCACCGTCGATATCCTTGTTGGTCTCAACGATGGCAACGTACTCATCCGCCGCCTTCGCCGCGATCTCATCGTTCTTTTCGTCGAGAACACCCATCTCCGCGGCACGCTTCTCGCGGAAGGCACGAAGCCCCTCCGCACGCTCGCAGGCGGCGGTATACTGCGCGTTCAGCGCACGAAGCTCCTCCTCTGCCTTGGACTGCTGCCCCTCCAGATTATGGTAGTCAAAGCGGAGCTTTTCGATCATATTGCGATTGGCGGAAAGATTTGCATTTGCGGTATCGAGCGCGGCAAACTGACTTCTCGAAAGCGTGAGAAGCAATTCCTTCTCCTGTGCGGCATCCTTTACGCGATCGGCAACCGCGGTACGCTCGGAATCCAGGGCGGCAACCGCCTTTCTCTTCTCCGCGATCGTTTTATTGTACCCCTCGGCGGCCTCGCGCAGGGCGGCGATCTCGCTCATACGGCTGAGAAGGCCGCTGTCGCGCTTCGCACTACCGCCCGTGAACGCACCGCCCGCGTTGATGACCTGACCGTCCAGCGTGACGAGCTTCACACGGTAGCGGATCTTCTTGGCGGCGGCGGACGCATTGTCGATGGTATCGAATACGACCACGCGCAGAAGCAGCCACTCGATGATCGAGCGGTAGCAGGGCTCGAAATTCACAAGCTCATCGCCTCTGCCGACGTAGCCGGGCATCGACTTCGTCATACGGATCTCGTCGGTCTCGGTGGCAGATTTGATGGCAGTGATGGGATAGAAGGTCGCGCGGCCCGCATTTGCGTGCTTCAGGGCGTACATAGCCGCCTTCGCGGTCTCCTCATTGTCTACAACGATGTTCTGCAGGCTCGAGCCGAGCGCGGTATCAATCGCGGTGATATACTGCTCTTCCACGTGGATCAGCGAGGAGAGCGGGCCGTGGATCTTTCCCGCGCCGCGGATCTGCCCCTCCTGATACTTACGCATTACGAACTTGACGCTCTCGTAAAAGCCCTCGAAGCTCTCGTTCATTCTCTGCAGGGCGTCTGCCTTCGAAAGCAGTGCCTCGCTCTTCGGGATCAGCTCGTTAAGAACAGCAAGATGCCCTTCCTTCTGCTCCGAGATCTCTTCAAGCCTTGCGTTCCCCTCTTCAAGGACCGCATCCTTCTCGGCGATCTTTTGCTTGAAGCCTGCGGCGTTGGCCTCGCATTTCTCGGCCTCCGCCATCAGCGTTTCGCCCTCTTTTTCGTATGCGGCGATCTGCTCCTCGATATCCTTGGAGCGCGTGCCGTCACTGATCTTGGAGTTGGAGAGGACGTTGATGCGCACGTTCAGATCCTGCGCGGTGTTATCCTCCACCGTCAGCTCGTCGAGCGCCTCCTCCAGCTCCTTTTTCATTTCCTCGATCGACTTTTGCAGCTTTGCCTGCTCGGCAAGATACTCAAGGCGGATATCCATATGCTTTTTCAGCGTTGCCGAGAACGCCTCGATCTTCTTCTCGTAATCGGCGCCCTGCATTTCAAGCCCCATCTGCTGACGCGTGAGGTCTCCCATGCGGATCTTGCTCTGCTCGATCATCTCGAGATTATGGGCAAGCTCGGTATTCTGAACGTCCATCGCGGCATCCAGCTGATGCAGGCGGCGGTTGGCGTCCTGAATATCGTCAAACACCTTCTGCGAGCGAAGCTTGTTTTCCTGGGATTTATTATAAAGCGTATCCGACTGTGCCTCGAGATCGCTGATCACACCGTCGATGATCTCCAGCTCGTTTTTCGAGAGCTTGAAGGCGTTCGTCGCCTCCTCGATGTCCAGACGGATCTTCTTCGTGTCGAAAAGCCAGAGCGATACGTCCGCCATCTTCTTTTCCTCGTAGATGGCAAGACCGCGGCGTGCCTTCTCCGCATCCTTCTCCAGAGGGCCGAGGCGGCTCTCCTTCTCCACAAGGATGTCTCTGACACGGTCGAGGTTCTCCTGCGTGCTCTTCAGCTTGCGCTCGGACTCCTCCTTGCGGTTACGGTACTTGGCAATACCTGCCGCCTCCTCGAAGATATTACGGCGCTCATCACTCTTTTTCGAGATGATCTCGGCGATCTTACCCTGACCGATGATCGAATAGCCCTCACGGCCGACACCGGTATTCATAAAGAGCTCGTAGATGTCGCGCAGACGCTTCGGCTCCTTATTGATCAGATATTCACTTTCTCCCGTACGGTAGTAGCGACGGGTGACCGAGACCTCATCGTAGTCCGACTCCAGACGGTTCTCCTTGTCCGAATTGTCAAATACGACGGTTACCTCCGCAAATCCCATCGGGCGGCGCGCCTCCGTGCCGCCGAAGATAACGTCCGTCATCTTCGTTCCGCGGATGTTACGGCTGGAAAGCTCACCGAGCACCCAACGCATCGCATCGGAAATATTGGATTTACCGCTTCCGTTCGGACCGACGATGACCGTTGCTCCCTCCTCGAAGGTCAGCATCGTGCGGTTCGGAAAGGATTTGAAGCCGTGAAGCTCCAAGGATTTTAAGTACATATCCTTTTCCTCTCTTCTGTCTTTTCTATCTTTTCTGTCTTTATTATGATATCACCCTTGCAAAGCGCCGCGCTCTCCGTTACCGTTACGGCAGAAAAGCCGTATGCCCTGCAAAGATAGATCTTGTTCTGCTTGTTTTGTCCGATGACCGCGGAGGTTGCCCCTCTCGCGACCGTCAGGCAAAGGAGCTGCCCTCCGTAGCTCTTTTTTTCGAGCGCCCCTTCGATCCTTCGGCGGTAAAGCGCGCTCTCCACAAGCTCGCCGAGCGCGGGATGCACGGGACCGCCAAGGATCTCGCTCCCCTCTGCCATTGCCTCGTTTGCCTGCAAGCCGACACGGATCACGGGTATATCGCGCGCGCGAAATACAGAAACGGCACTCGCCGCTCTTTCCACCGCCTCCGTAAGAGAGAGCGGCGTATATCTGCCCTCTTCTGCCGCAAGACAAAGGGGCGTTTTTCGGAATACGACGGTGGGATACACTCTTGCGCCGACGGCGCCGAGCGCGGCGATCCTTTCCGCCGTTTCGATCTCATCCTCCGCCGTAGAGCCCGGAAGCCCGACCATCATCTGGCCGACGAAGGAGAAGCCGCGCGATACGAGCAGCCTTGCCGCACGCTCGCTATCCTCTGCCGTATGACCTCTGTGGCAGGCGGAAAGCACCTTGTCCGACATGCTCTGTATCCCGAGCTCGACGGTCTTCATTCCGTACGCTTCAAGAATATCCAGAATTTCTTCGTTTATATAATCCGGCCGCGTGGAGCAGCGCAAGGACGATACCCTGCCGCTTTGAAGGTAGGGCTGCACGCGCCGAAGGATCTTTGTCATCAGAGCGCGATCGATGCCCGTGAACGAGCCGCCGAAGAAGGCGATCTCGACCTCGGCATCCCCTGCCGTTGCAAGGCAGCTCTCCACCGTGCGCACCATCTCTTCGATATCGAAGCACGCTTGCCCGCTGATCGTGCGCTGATTGCAGAAGCTGCACTGATGCGGGCATCCGAGATGCACCACGAAAATGGGAATATTGATATGCCGTCTCATTCTCGGATCCCGAACAGCGCGAGCGCGGCGGCGGCCGCCTGCATCTCCGCATCCTTCTTATTCCCTGCCGTGCCGCGGCCGACGGTGTTATTATTCACCTTCGCGACCACGGTGAAGCACTTCGCGTGATCCGGACCGACCTCCGACTCGACCTCGTAGACGAGCTCGGATGCGCCGTCCTGCTCCACGAGCTGCTGCAGGCGCGTTTTCGCATCCTCCACCGCGCCGAAGGATGAGGGGATATAGGGGACGAGAAGCGAAAGAAGTTTCTCCTCGCAGCGCTTTGCATCGTCAAGATACATCGCGCCGATTACCGCCTCCATCGCATCGGCCAGCACCTTCTGACGGCTGCGGCATCCGTTTGCCTCCTCGCCGTTTCCGAGATGCAGATATTCGCCGAGCGAGAGCGACATTGCGATCTCGCAAAGCGTTTTCGTGCAGACGAGGTGACGGCGGATGCGCGTCAAATCCCCCTCCGCAAGCGTTTTATCGTCAAGATACAGATAGTGCGAGATCACGATCTGCAAAACCGCGTCTCCGAGAAACTCCAGCCGCTCGTTGGACGGCAGGTGGATCCCCCGCGCCTCGCACTCGTTGGAATAGGAGGCGTGCGTCAAGGCATTCTCCAGAAGCGAAGCATCCGAAAAACGGAAGCCCAGCCGCTCCTCCAGCCCCGAAAGCGCTTTTCCGATCGCCATACGCATCCCCCTTTCTTTGTTCAAAAATCAATCTCAGTTGCCGTAGAGCTTCTCTGCATCGGCAAGAAGCTTCTTATCGTCGTAATCCTCGGCGAAGGCGGTAATATCCTCATTGATACCGCCCTCCACAAAGGAGATCGCCTGACGGACCGCTTTCTTGATCGCATTCGCATCCGACGAGCCGTGCGCCTTGATGACGGGGCGGCTGATGCCGAGCAGCGGCGCGCCGCCGTGCTCGGAGGCATCGAAGCGATGCTTCATATCCTTGATCTTGTCCTTCATCGTCAGGGCGGATACCTTGGTGGCAAGGTTGGTGTACAGCACGTCCTTCAGGGTGTGGAGCATAAACTTACCCATACCCTCGACGCTCTTCAGCAGGATATTGCCCGTAAAGCCGTCCGTGACAAGGACGTCGCAGACGTTGAACGGCAGCGCCTTCGACTCCACGTTTCCGACGAAGTTCAGACCGCTCTCGGAGAGCAGCTGGAAGGACTCGACCTGCAGCGCGTTACCCTTATTATACTCGGTTCCGTTGTTGAGCTGACCGACGCGCGGACGGTCGATCTCATAGATACGCTCCATATACTTTGCACCCATAAAGGCGAACTGACAGATATTATCCGAGGTGACCGTAAGGTTTGCACCCGCATCGATCAGCAGGGTGGGATTCTCCAGAGGAAGCACGGTGGCGATCGCGGCACGGTTGATGCCCTTGATACGCTTGACGATCAGGGTGGCACCCGTGATGAGAGCACCCGTATTGCCTGCGCTGACGAAGGCATCGCCCTCTCCGACGCTCAGCGCCTTAAGACCGACGCTCATCGAGCTGTCGCGCTTCTCGCGCACGACCGCCAGAGGCTTATCCTCCATCGTGATCGCCGTGGGCGCGTGACGGATCTCAATGCCCTCGAGGCCGATATTGTGCTTTACCGATACGTCGGAGATGACGTTCTCGTCACCTACCAGGACCAGGCTGTGCTCCGGATAGGCCTTTGCCGCCATCGCGGCACCCTTGATGATCTCCAGGGGCGCGTTGTCACCGCTCATTGCATCAAGTATGATCTTCATTATTTTCGGTGGGAAGACCGCAAGCCTCTCGGATCCAAGCGAGCGAGCGCTCGGCATAGGCCGCGTTGCGGTTCTTCTTTCCTCCTTTAATTTTTTTATCGAAAGGCGCTATGATGCCGAAATTGGCATTCATAGGCTGGAAATTCTTGCTGACACCACCGTCTCTCACATAGTGCGCAAGCGCACCGATGACGGTCTCTCTCGGATAGATCCGACGGCCGAGGCCGAGAAGCTCACAGGCGGCGTTCACGCCCGCGACGAAGCCGGATGCCGCCGACTCGACGTAGCCCTCCACACCCGTCATCTGCCCCGCAAAGCGCAGATCCTTTCGGGAAAGCATCGCATAGGTCTCGTCCAGAAGCCCCGGAGAATTCAGATACGTATTGCGGTGCATCACGCCGTAGCGGAAATAGACCGCGTTCTCAAGCCCCGGGATCATACCGAATACCCGCCTCTGCTCCCCGAAGGTCAGATGCGTCTGGAAGCCGACGATATTGTACATCGTTCCCTCGCGGTTCTCGCGGCGCAGCTGCACGGTGGCAAACGCCTCCTCTCCCGTATCGGGCAGTGGCAGCCCCACCGGCTTCATCGGTCCGAAGCGCAGCGTATCGTAGCCCCTCTGCGCCATCACCTCGACCGGCATACAGCCCTCGAACACCTCAAGCTCTCCCTGCTGTTGCTTATCGAACTCCTTTAAGGAGGCGACCTCTGCATGGATCAGCGCGTCGTAAAAGCGATCGTACTGCTCCTTGGTCATCGGACAGTTGAGATAGTCCGTCGGCTCACCCTTGCCCCAGCGCGAGGCAAAGAAGGCGACCGAGGTATCGATGCTCGCAAAGTCCACGATCGGGGCGGCGGCATCGAAAAAGTGCAGCCCCTCCCCGCCTGTGATGCGGCGGATATCCTCCGCGAGTGCATCCGAGGTCAAGGGACCCGAGGCGACGATCACGCTTCCCTCCTCGGGAATGCGCTCGACCTCCTCGCAACGGACGGTAATATTTTCGTTATTTCTGATCTTCTCGGTGATATAGGCACTGAAGGCGTCGCGGTTCACGGCGAGCGCGGAGCCTGCGGGAACCTCGGTGGCGTACGCCGCCTCCATGATCAGAGAGCCGAGCGCGGAAAGCTCGGCCTTCAGAAGCCCCACCGCATTGTCGGTCTGATTCGAGCGCAAGGAATTGGAGCATACGAGCTCTGCAAAGCCCTCGCTGTGATGCGCGGGAGAAAAGCGCTTCGGCTTCATCTCGTAGAGCTCGACCCTTGCGCCGAGCCGCGCCGCTTGCCAGGCGGCCTCGCAGCCCGCAAGCCCCGCGCCGATCACGATGACGGTCTTCTCTGCCATCACTCGATCACCGTGCGCTCTTGCTCGCTCTTATAGCCGCACTTCTTGTTCTTGCAGATGACAGAACGGCGGCTCTTACGGTAGAAGAGCATCTCCCCGCAATCGGGGCACTTTTCGTCAAGAGGCATATCCCACGAGGAGAAATCGCAGGTGGGATACTTCTCACAGCTATAGAACACGGTCTTGGTCTTGCCGTGGCGTGCAAAGAGCTTCGCGCCGCAACGGGGACAGGGCGCGTCGAGCTCGGTCACCTTCTGCTTGGTGAAGGTGCAGGTGGGATAATTGATGCAGGCATAGAAGGTACCGTAGCGACCGTTTCTGACCACCATCTCACCGCCGCAAAGCTCGCAGGGGAAGCCGGCAAGCTCGGGCTTTGCCTCCTCCTTTTCAATGATCGCACCGTTCTTATCCACTGCCTTGGTGTTACGGCAGGCGGGATAATTCGGGCAGGCAAGGAACTTGCCGAAGCGACCGTTCTTATATACCATCATTGCGCCGCACTTCTCGCAGGGGATATCGCTCTCCTCAGCGGGAAGGCGCACCTCTACCTTGGCATCGGCGGCCGATGCCTTCTCGATATCCGCGGAGAACTTGCCCCAGAAGCCCGAAAGAATGCCGAGAATGGTGTTCTCCTTATTCTCGATCGAGTCGAGCTTATTCTCCATATCGGCGGTAAACTCATAGTCGATGATCTCGGGAAAATGCTCGTGCATAAAGCCCGTGGTGATCTCTCCGAGCGGGGTTGCCACCAGCACCTTTCCGTCGCGCTTCACATAGCCGCGCGAGATGATGATCTGGATGATCTGTGCGTAGGTGGAGGGACGGCCGATGCCGTTTTCCTTAAAGAACTTGACGAGAGATGCCTCTGTGTATCTTGCGGGCGGCTCGGTGAAGTGCTGCTCGCTCTTCAGATCCTTGCAGACCAGCGTCTGCCCCTCGCGGATCTGAGGAAGATGGGTGAAGTTGACCTCCGCATCCTGCATAAGGTCCTCCTCGGTATTGTCGTACACGGACATATAGCCGCGGAATTTAACGGTGTACCCGCCCGCCTTGAATACGTAGCCCGCATTCTCAAAATCCACGGACACGGTATCCAGCACGGCGGCTGCCATCTGGCTCGCGATAAAGCGCTCCCAGATCAGCTTATAAAGGCGGTACTGATCCGTGGAGAGGATCTTTCTTACAAGCTTCGGCTGAATGAGCACGTTCGAGGGACGGATCGCCTCGTGCGCGTCCTGCGCGCCCTGCTCGGTCTTATACGCTCTCTGCGTCGCAGGCAGACAGCTCTCTCCGTAGTTCTCGCGGATGAAGGCGGCGGCGGACTCCTGCGCGGAGGCGGAGATCCTCTGCGAGTCGGTACGCATATAGGTAATAAGACCCTGCGTGCCGCCGAACTCTGCACCGAGGTTCAAGCCGTCGTAAAGCTCCTGCGCGACCTTCATGATCTTCTGCGTCTGGAAGCCGAGCTTTCTCGACGCCTCCTGCTGCAGCGTTGCCGTCGTGAAGGGGGGCGCGGGCTGCTTCTGCTTCTCCGCATGACGCACGGACACAGCCTTGAAGCTGCCCTTGCGCACCTTCGACTCGATCTCGGACGCGGTCTTCTCGTCTCCGATACGGATCCTGCCGTCCTTGTTTCCAAAGAGCTTTACGGCGAGCTCCTCGCCGTTCTCCGTAACGAGGGTGGCATCCACCGTCCAGTATTCCTGCGGAACGAACGCGCGGATCTCCGCCTCGCGCTCGGTGATGATGCGTACTGCGGCAGACTGCACGCGCCCGCCCGAAAGACCGCTCTTGATATTCTTCCAAAGGATCGGGCTTAAGCTGAAGCCGATCAGTCGGTCAAGAATTCTGCGCGCCTCCTGCGAATTCACAAGATCCTCGTTGATCACGCGCGGATGGCGGATGGCATCCTTGACCGCCTGCTTCGTTACCTCGTTAAAGGTGACACGGCAGGCCTTGTCCGCCGGGATGCCGAGCTGACCCGCAATGTGCCAGGAGATCGCCTCTCCCTCTCGGTCAGGGTCCGTCGCGAGAAAGATCTTGCCTGCGGTCTTTGCCTCTTTTTTCAGCTCCTTGATCACATCACCCTTGCCGCGGATGTTGATATAGTGCGGCTCAAAGCCATTCTCCACGTCGATGCCGAGACTGCTCTTGGGCAGATCGCGGATGTGACCCTTCGAGGCGATCACCTTATAGCCCGAGCCAAGATAGCTCTTAATGGTGTTTGCTTTTGCGGGGGACTCTACAATGACTAAGTTGGACATACAGATTGCGGCCGACACCGTCGGCCATTTCCTTTCTTGGAATGTATTTTGATCAGGCTCTCTGCACGCGCTCACCCGGGAGCATCGTGACAAGGCCCTTTATTTCAAGCTTCAGTAAGTATTTCATCACCGCGCGCAGGGGGATCTCTTCGTCGCAAAGCGACTCTAAGGCACAGCTGCCCTCGGCGGGGATACGCTCGTATACGGCACGTGCGGTCTCATCCATAGAGGACAAAAGCGCATGGACGTCTCTTTCCGCCTCACGGTCGGCATCGGGAGCATCCTCCCGCGGCTCCTCCCTTTTCTTTTTTGTGAAGAGATTGCCGAAAATTCCCTTGCCCTTTTCCCTTTCCGCCTCCGCTCCGACGGGAAGCGAAAGAGAGCGAAGCACACCTGCCATCGGCTTCGGCGCGGCGGCGGCCATGGCGAAGGGATTGAGGATTCCGCTGTAGGACGGCTCGAGATCGCGCACCACGTCATCTGCCGCGGTGAGAAGCCTTGCGCCCTCACGAAGCAGAAGATGTGCGGCGGCAGAGCCCGGACTGTCCACGTTACCGGGAAGCGCGTAGACCGGCTTGTTCTGCGCCATCGCATGCCGTGCCGTGATCATCGCACCGCTCTGCTCTCTTCCCTCAATGACGAGAGTGGCGGCGCTGACGCCGCTGATCAGGCGGTTGCGCTTGGGAAAATTAAATCTGTCCGGCGGCGTGCCGGGCGCGTATTCGGTAAGGATGCAGCCCTCCTTGACGGTCTGTCGTGCAAGAGTGAGATGCTCCTCGGGATAGCAGATATCGATGCCCGAGCCGAGAAAGGCGATCACGCGCCCACCCTCGGAGAGCGCTCCCGCCATGGCCGTGGCATCCACCCCGCGCGCCATACCCGAGACCACCGTAGCACCGCCGCGCGCAAGGTCTGCCGCAACGGTATAAGCACTTCTCTGCCCGTAATCGGACATTTTACGGCTTCCGACGATGGCGATCGGACAAAGGGAACTGAAATCGGGAAGCTTACCGCGATAGTACAGCAGCACGGGAGAGCCGACGATCGCACGAAGCGCCTCGGGATAGCTCCCATCCGCATAGGTCAGGATCCCGACCTTGTGGCGCGTGCAGAACTCATAGACGGTCTTAGCGCCCGTAAGATCGCGCTCCGTAAGAAAAGTATAATCTCTGACGCGGCTTCCGATACAGGACTCGATCTCGGCATCCGTTGCCTCGAAAATGCGCCGCGGCGAATCAAACTCCGCGATCAGCTTATCAAAGGTCGTATACCCCGGCGTACAGGAAAGCGACAGCCAAAGCCAATAAAGGATATCCTCCATATAAATCTCCATTCTGCCGCCTATGGCGACCGTACGGAATTCAATGCGGCGAAAGCGGCGGTTCCTTCTCCGCCTTACTGCGCCTTACTCTGCTCCCACATAAGGATCGCGGCGGCAACCGACGCGTTGAGCGACTCGGTCCTCTCGGAGATCGGGATATACACCCCACCGTCCGCCGCGGCGCTGACCTCGGCACTGACACCGTGCCCTTCGTTTCCGATGATGACCACACTGTCACGCCTGAGAGCGATGTGCGAGAGCGGTGCCGCCCGCTCCGAAAGCTCCGCCGAATACACAGCCCTGCCGACGGCACGGCAGGCGTCGATAAAGGAAAGGAAATCCTTCACCACCGTGACGCGGATCTTAAAAAGACTGCCCATAGCGCTTCTCACGGTCTTGGGATTATAGATATCCACGCAGTCGGCGCTCAGAACGAGATGCTCGATGCCGAAGGCGACCGCGCTGCGGATGACCGAGCCGAGATTGCCGGGATCGCGGATAGAGAAAAGCGCGAGCGCTCTCTCCTCGGGACTAAGAAAAAAGTCTTCCTTATATATTATATTCTTATTTTTAAAAAAGTCAAGATATTTTATTATAGTTATTATGCCTTGAGGGGCAATTTCCGAAGAAATTTTACAAAAACACTCGTCACTGACCACATACAGGCGCGTATTGTCATAAATATTTTTCGAAAAAAGAGAAAGAAGCATCGACGTGTGCTTCTCGCGCTTGGATTCGGATACGACAACGGCGGTGACGGGCAGACGCGCGCTTGCCGCCTCCGCCGCAAGCTTCTCGCCCTCGGCAAGGAAGCACCCCGCCTCCTCTCTTCCCTTCTTCGCTTGGAGAGAGGCGGCCCATTTCACGAAGGGATTCTGACGGCTTTTAATAATTTCGCTTTGCAAAATCATAAGAAATAATTTCTCCTCATATTGCTATAAAACGGCAAAAGCAACATTATTTGCAAACAAATATTGTCATAATGATGCATTTTAGCCGTCAAACAAGAAAAATTCCCGATCGGCAATGAATGCGATCGGGAATTAAAATCTTCTTACAGAGCAGCCTTAGCCTTCTCGCAAAGGGTTGCGAATGCAGCCTTATCTGCTACAGCGATCTCAGCGAGCATCTTGCGGTTGAGATCGATGCCTGCCACCTTAAGACCGTGCATAAGGGTGGAGTAGTTCATACCGTTTACCTTCGCCTGAGCGGAGATACGAGCGATCCAAAGAGAACGGAAATCTCTCTTCTTCAGCTTACGGCCTGCGAATGCATAGTTACCGCTCTTCAGAACGGCCTGCTTCGCCATCTTAAAATGCTTGGATTTTGCGCCCCAGTAGCCCTTCGCTGCCTTCAGCACACTCTTTCTTCTCTTGCGCGTCATCAATGCGCCTTTAACTCTTGCCATTTTCTATTTCCTCCAAATTTCTCGTTGTGCCG
>JAGBBQ010000076.1 GCA_017938425.1 Clostridia bacterium
CATTGAGCAAGATTGCCTGTTGCGCTCTACCCATTTGTAGCCGGTCTTTCGGGTGATTCCAAACTCGCGGCAAAGCGAGCTGAAGTTTTTTGAGGTCTTTGCTGCCTCTACAAATTCTTTTCTTAATTCTTCCACAGTTTTGTCCTTCCAAGGCATTCGAACAACCTCCTTTTAGGTCATTTTTCTGCCTTTATTATATCACAAAACTGTATACAATCATCTTGCACTCCCTGTATACTATCATACTGCACTGTACAGTCCTCGACGGTCCTTTTTATGAGTTTTTTACACAATTGCAAGAGTATAAACTCTGCGTGAACAAAGCAAACTCTGTTTTTTTCAATCATACTCTAACATGTTTTTGTTCGACCAAACATTTGCTTTATCCGTTGCTTTTGGACCGTCGAGGACGCCGGTCCCTACAGGCACATATTTCGTTACACTTTATCCCCTTGTTTTTTATTTTCTAACCGGTTAACCTCTTTCGAACCACGCGACTATCGCGTGGTTTTCGTTATACAAAAGGTAGAGACGTATTGCTTGTCGCTACCTTTTGTTAATAAACCTCTATTATTTTTCCCCTCGGGCAGTCAGGGCAAAAGCCACCGCCCTCTATGGCCTTGCCGCATCGGCGGCAGTATTTCTCGGGCGCCACCGTAAGGATGCCCGTCTGACTCTCGGCGATCTCGAGGCGAATACCTGCGTCCCATCCGTATTTTTCGCGAAGCGCCTCGGGGATCCGTATCTGTCCTTTTTTATTCATTTTAACCGTCTGCATAAAAACCTCCCGAATTAAAAATTAAAAAAGTGCGCTGACCTGAGCCAACGCACAAAAAACGCAAATCCCAAGTCGCTAAACCAACTTGAATACGACAGAGCGAATCTGCTTTCTACAAGCGGGATCTGCATTTTTATCAAATCCATATGTAGAAAGCCGAAAAAAGGGTATAGTACCCCCATCGAAAACGAAAAGCTCTTTTTTCATATTAAGTTGGTTTAGCATAAATATTATATCATTATTTTAGCATTTTGTCAATCTGTTCAATCAATATCAACAGGGATTTATTGAAACGATATGAATGAAATATCCCCTTAAAGCATTTCCGGTTCCCTTAAAATACGCGGTTGATTAAGAGAATGGAAGCGAGAATAGGGTTGTGTGCGCTTCGATATTCCGAAACCAACGGACATTGAAAAAGGTAGAGACGGATTGCTTGTCTCTACCTTATATTTTTTTCGGTTCTGACGGAGAAGGCTTTGTGTTAACGGCTGTTTTTTTCGACCATAGCGACAAGCGCGCCGAGCCTTGCATCGGGAGCGGCGCCGCCCGAAAGCGCGAGCGCCTCCTCTCTCGCGATCTTGCGGATCTCGCGATCGTGGCGCAGCGTGGAGAAGTCAAAGGGTGCATCCACCCATTCGTTTTTCATTTTGTTAAACAGAACGAGAAAGCCGTGCTCGCTCTCGAGAGCGAAGGGCGTGCCGTCCGATTCCTTGAAGTAGGTGATTTTCATAAAAGCTCCCTTCTGTCGCCAAAGGCGACCGTACAAAAAAAGATGAATTTTCGGTACCCAAATCGCGAAAATTTGCGGCGTGAGAGTAGAGGCTTTGCGCAAGTAAAGGTGATTTCACGCCAAAGCTTAAAAGATGCCGACGAGGCGCAAAATGTAGGTGGAAAGAAAGATCGAAAGCGCGGAAAAGATCGTGGAGAACACGAGGATCTGCCCCGCAAGCTCGTGATCGCCGTCCATCTCCTGCGCCATCGGCACGGTGGAGACTGCGAGAGGCGTGGCGAAGAGGGCGATGAATACCGAGAAATGCGCATCCGTGAAGCAGCCGAGCAAAAGCGCGAGCCCGATGCCGATGATCGGCGCGAGCACGTTTCTTAGGGTCACACCGAGGATGATCTGCTTTTTCAGAGAGGCGATGGCGGAGAACTCAAAGTTCGCGCCGAGGCAGAGCAGCGCCAGGGGCGTGGAGACCGCGCTGAGGTCCGAGAGCACCTTGTATACGGGGGTGATATCCGAAAGACGGAAAAAGATGCCGAGACGAACGAAGAGCATACGGATCAGCAGCAGAAGGCCGCCCGCCGCAACGCCGATGATCAAGGGGTTTTTCACGATCCCGAGCAGAACGCTCTTGTAGTCCGCCCTTTTGTCCGAGAAGATCGCAAGGCAAAAGACCGCTAAAATATTAAAGATCGGGATCATCACCGCGCCCATCACCGTGGCGTAAATCGCGCCCCTATCGCCGCAAAGGGCGATCGCGATCGGAATGCCGATCAGCGCGTAGTTGGAGCGGAAGATGCATTGCAGAAGGACGCCGCGCTGCGAGCGCTTGACAAGACGGCAGACGGGATAGAGCAGCAGAGCAAAAAGCGCCAAAAGAAGCGAAACACCGTAGAGAATATACGATATTTCGATCTTCATGCCAAGCTCGATCTTATAGATGTTGAGCATCAGCATCACGGGCAAAAGCACGCGGAAAACGACCTTGTTCAGCTGCGCCGCCGTTGCCTTCGGCAAAAGCCCTGCGCGTTTGATGAGATAGCCGATCACCACCGTGAGAACGATGGGAGCAATGGCGTTGACGGAAAAAAGAAAATCGGACATTTGTGGTTTTCCCTTTATAAAAAACAATAAAATGACAAGAATTGTTTGCAAAAATCAGATATTTATCTCGATAATATCGCTCTCCGAGCGAATCTCATAGGTATCAAATTCCTTCTTCTCCTCGTAAAGAGAGAGGACGGTACCCTTGGCGGCGCGGGGCAGAATGCCCTTCTTTACGCTGATATAAAGCGGCGCTCTTTTTCCGCCCATCTCGGCGCGTGCCGCCGAAAGATCGAGGCGGTAGCCCTCCTTCGTATGATCGACCCTTGCAAAATAGTGATAGAAGGCCTGCTCGGCGGCAAAGGCAACGTCTCTTGCGATCATCGTGCCGAATTTTTCGGCCTCCCTCATAAAGAAGTCGATCCAAAGGGCGACGGAGGTCGCATTCTTCTTCGGGTTGAAGCGCAGAATGTTCGGCCAATGCATACCGTAGCCCGCAGGGCGGCTCCCCTCCTTGTGGAAGGGCGGCAGCAGGTCGATGGGATCGAAATCGTAGATGTCCCATTTCGGAGATTTTGGGCTCTTATAGGATGCGTGCAGGCAGGGTAGGCCGTCGAGGGCGAAGATCTCGCTCTGCTTTTCCGAGAAGGAGTCGTACCAATACTCGATGCCGATGCCGCGCAGCCAATTTGCGAGAGGCAAAAGATCCTCGGTCTCCGTACCGCAGGTGCCGCCGGGCGCAACGAAGGTGCGCACCCTTTTGCCGAAGTCCCAGCTGTTATAGATCTTAAAGAAAAGCTCCATACGGCGGTCAAAATCCCATTTTTCGAGCGGGAGCGAGCGGTCGAGGTCATAGATCGTTTTGTTGCGGAAAAACTCGCTCTCGTGGATGCGTTTTCCCCCATCGGTATACGCGCCGTGCGAGACACCGTGCAGGGCGATCTCCATATAACGGCTGTCCTTTATAAAGGCGGCGAAGCGCTCCATCTTCGGAATATCGATCTCTGCCGCTCTGTCCCAGGTGTCGGGCATATGGGTGATCCCCCTTTGTCCGCGCAGAAGGTTCTCCTTATCCCAGTCCATCACGCACAAGGCACAAAGGATCCTCTGGTTCAGCGCGCGGCCGAGCATTTCGACCGCCTCGTAGTCCTCGTATTCGTGAAAGCGCGGTATCCCCGTGCGCGACTGACCGCCGCTCACGCGCATATCCGTGCCCTTGTCCCAGCCAACGTCGTCAAGACAGATCTGTATTGCAACGGGAATGATCAGGTTTTCCATCGTATTTCCTCCAAGGAGATCAGACGAGGATCTCAAAATAATTTTCGGTGTGGCGGATCTCATAGGTATCAAAGTCGCGGTGCTCCTCGTAGAGCGCGAGCGTGGCGCCGCTTTCGATACGGGGGCGCAGCCCCTTCTTCAGCGAGATATAAAGCGTGTTCGGATGGTGGGCGCTCTTCTTCTCCATCACCTCGCTGACGTCCAGGCGGTAGCCGAGACGGGTCCTTTCGACTGCCGTATGATGGTGGTAGAAGAGCTGATTGCCCGCGAAGGCAAGATCCTTTGAGAGCATCGTGCCGAAGATCTCGGCCTCGCCCTTGAAGTAGTCGATCCAGAGCTCGATATTCTCCGCATTTCTCTTCGGATTGAAGCGCAGAATGTTCGGCCAATGCATCGAGAAGGTGGCAACGCCGCCGCGGTTTTCGTGCGAAACGAAGTGCCCGAGCACCGAGGGGTCGAAGTCATAGCAGTTCCAAGGGGGGCTCGCAAAGCTATCCGGCATGGCGCCGCCGCTCGTCACGCAGGTGACACCTGCCACCGAGCGCACGGGATCCTTGAAGCGGTATTTATTCGTCCAGTTGCGGATGCCGCGCTCGTAGAGCCAAGAGGCGATCTCGGTGATGGCCTCGAGGTCTCCGTACGTGCCGCCGGGCGCAACGAAGTTTTTTATCTCTTTTTTGAAGCCCCAGGACCTGTAGATCTTAAAGAAAAGATCCATACGGCGGTCAAAGTCCCATTTCGGGATCGGGCCGCTTTTCTCAATATCGTGGGTCTCGGGGGTGTTGAAGAATTCGTGCTCGTGCAGCTGCCTGCCGTGCTCGTCATAAACGCCGTGAAGCAGACCGTGGACCGTGATGTCGAAGCTCTCCGAGCTGTCCATCAGCGCGGCAAAGCGCTCAAATTCCTTCGTATCGATCTCGGCGGCGCGGTTCCAGCCGTGCGGATCGTGCGTGATGCCGACCTCGCCGCGAAGGAGATTCTCCTTATCCCAATCCGCAAGGCAAAGCGGCGTGACGATCCTCTGCCCGATGCCCTTGCCGAGAAGATGCACGGCCTCGTAGTCCTCGTATACGTGGCGGCGCGGCATACCCGTGCGCGATGCCTGACCGCGCAGGCGCAGATCGCTTCCCTCGTCCCATCCGATGTCGTCAAAGCAGACCTGCAGGGCGATCGGAATGCAGATTCCTTCCATAGCCTTATCCCCCGTTGATTATAATTTTGCGCGTGTACGCATAGTTTAAGTATAGCACGGGCATGCTGAAAAGTAAAGGCTTTTTCGTTGATTCATTTTCTCAAATATTTGCCCTGAGGGAAAATGTTTACAATAATTTTTCTTCTTGTACCGAAAAAAGAGAGGGCGGATATGATACAATGAATATATGACAGGCGGTCGGTCTTGTGCCGATGCGAATACGAATGACTGAGGAGGAACTTATTATGGCAGGACCCGGTGGCGGCGGCTTTGGCGGCGGCGGTGGAAGAGGCTTCGGCGGAGGCGGCGGAGGCTTCGGAGGCGGTGGAGGCCGCGGCTTTGGCGGCGGATACCATCATCACCATCACTATGGAGGCTTCGGCTTTTTCAGACCGCGCTATTACTACGGCGGAGGCGGCTGTCTCGGCGGGCTTTTCGGCCTGATCTTTGCGCCCATCATCGTGATCGTTGTGGCGGCGGCGCTGCTGATCGGCTCGATCTCTTCGATGGTGACGGATATCTCGCGCGGCGGCTCGTATAAATGGGACGAGCAGGCCCTGCAGGCGTATGCCGCAGAGCAGTACAGTGCGATCTACGGCGCGCAGGACGCGACCTATGAGGACAATATTATGATCCTCTTCCTTGCCGAGCCCGAGGAGGCCTACACCTATGCGTATATCGGCTGGGTGGGTGACAATATCGAGGAGAGCGTGAGCGATATGTTCGGCGACGGGAGGACGGCGCTCGGCCGCGCCTTCGACGCGAAGATCCCCGATATGTATAAAAACTCGCTCTCGAAAAACCTCGCAGGCGTGGTGAGCGCGATGGAGGCGGCGGTCGGCAAGGGGGATCATTTTATCACTGAGCCCATCACCGCGGCGGTGACCCCGACGCTCGTGAACCACTCCTCGATCGATATAAACGAGGTGACGGTGAGAAACGCGCTCGCTTCCTTTGATATGACCACGGGGATCTCGATGTCGATCGTGGTCGCGGATCTGGATGCCGTATTCGACAAGGGGCTGAACGGCTCCACGATCGTGATGCTGATCGTCGGCATCGCGCTTCTCGCTCTCGCGGTCTTTCTGATCGTGCGCGCCGTGAAGCAGAAAAGAAGCGGCGGCGGCCCGCGGGGCGGAGACGGAAATTATAACGGCGGCGGAGGCTTCGGCGGCGGCTCGAATTACCGCGATAATCCTTACAACAATATGCGCTTTTAGCTTGTAAGGATAGAGCGAGCGCTAAAACAAAAGCTTCGCCGGCAGAAAAAAAGAGAGGACATTGCGGATGGAACCGTTTTGTTCTCTCTTTTTTGTTTTGTAGGATGTTTTATAATAATTATTTACATTTTGCGCGTAACAGGTGTGCGAATGCTCGCAATTCGTTTTTTTGCTCCCCTGCCTTTGACTTTTATTTTTCCTGTCGTCTTTTCATCCTCTGCCAGCAGAGAAAGCCGTAGATATCGTTTAAGAGAAAGGCGAAAAAGCAGATGATGACCGAGACGTATTTCGTATCGGTGATGCCTGCGAGCGTCCAGAGAAGGATCAGAACGGCATCGTTCGCGGCGTAGGCCAGGGCAAAGTAGGGGCTTCGCTTATAGGTCAGATACACCGCGACGAAGCTCGTTGCTACCGAGAGGGTGCTTGGCAGAAGGTTTGCCGTGCCGAAGGCGGCGAGGATGAAGTAGAAGGCCGCCGATACGGGCACCGTGAGAGCGCACAGAAGCAGAATATCGCGGCGGCAAAGGCGGTTGACCCTGACCTCGGCGCGGTTGCCCTCGTAGGGATTCCTTAGCCACGCGACGAGTGCGACGACCGCCATCGGCATCGTCATACACAGGTAGGTGATCATCTCGCCGTAGTAGGCAAAGGAGAGCGAGATGATGCCGTAGAGCAGGCTGAACAGTACCATCAGCAGCTGCCCGATCGGATTGCCCTTCGCGCAGAAGATCAGCGAGGTCACGCCGACGAGGGAGGCAAAAAGCGTCAGCACGCCCTCTCGGTCGAATATGCCAAACGATAAAAGGATCATCGCGACCGATGCGCCCCAGAGCGCGATCTCTCCCTTGGTAAAATAATGCAGCATTCTTTTGATTTTTTCCATAACGGCTCCTTAAAAAAAGCATCCGCCCGCACGTCTTCTAAGACCTAACGACGTGCGATAACGGATGCTTTTTGCATCTTTCGCTACCCGGTGGCAGCGAATTTTACTTATGAAAGAAGGGCGGGCAAGAGCCAAGTAAGCGCCGCCGCAATGCCGAAATAAAGCAAGAGAAGCAGGGCGCAATAGCCGACCGTTTGCAGAACGCCGACCTCGCCGCGCGAGAGCAGCTCCTTCGCTCTGTCGCTCATCTCGGGGGTGAGAAAATATTTTTTCTCTGCGGGGCTCTTCTCTGCCGCGGGCGCATTCTCCCCTTCGGGCGCATGATCGCCCTCTGTGGGCAGATCTTCGCTCTCCTGCGCGCTTTCCTGCGTGACGGCTATCGGTGCATTCGGCGCCCCCTCGCCGCTTACGGACGAAATATAGCGCCCAAGAATGGGTTTTTCGCGCTTCAGCGCGCGCAGGACCCATCTGTCCTCGGCGAGGCCGAGCGCCTTTAACCCCTTGGCGGACGCGGCGTCGGTGCATTTATGGCGCGAGAGCGCCTTGATCACGCGGTAGACGGTGGCGTTCGTCAGCGAGATGACGACCGTGGCCGCGATCATACCCACGCAAAAGCAAAGAAGGATCAGACCGATCGGAATGTCGGCCGAGCCGAGGTCCTTCGGGTTCAGGGTGATCATATCCTTGAAAAACTGCATACTCTTTTAAACCGATCAGTTGGAAAAATCCTCGCCGCAGAGCGCGTCGAGAAGCTCGGTGAGATCCATATTGTCCTCGTAGAAGAAGCAAAGGCACTTCTTTTTGCCGCTGTCCTTGATGCGGACCTGGCGGCCGAAGCGGCGCTGCAGATTCAGCTCCAGCTCGCGCTGATAATCCACCAGCGGTGCGGCCTCCTCCTTCACGGGGCTCGTGCGTACGGGGCGGTTGATGCGCTTGACCTCCTCCTCGAGCACGCGCACGGACCAGCTTTTTTCAATGCACAGATGCGCAAGCGCGATAAGGTTCTCGGGGCTCTTCACGCCGAGAAGCGTCCTTGCGTGACCGGCGCTGAGCGCGCCGCTTGCCACGAGGCCGAGCACCTCGTCGGGAAGGTCAAGAAGACGCAGGGCGTTCGCGATCGCGGGACGGCTCTTGCCGATCTCGGCGGAAAGCTCCTCCTGGGTCAGATCGTATTCGTCGGCAAGCTGGCGGTATGCCATTGCCTCCTCAATGGGGTTGAGGTCCTCGCGCTGAATGTTCTCGATCAGAGCGATCTGCGCGGTCTTCTGGTTGTCCTTATCCAAGATGATCGCGGGGATCTCGGAGAGGCCTGCCATCTTCGATGCGCGGAAGCGGCGCTCGCCCGCAATGATCTGATAACGGCCCTCGCCGTACTCGCGCACGAGAATGGGCTGGAAAACGCCGTTCTTCAGAATACTGTCGGCAAGGCCCTGCAGAGCCTGTTCGTCAAAATTCTTTCTCGGCTGGTCGGCACGGGGGTCGATGAGCGAAAGCTTCAGTCCAATGACCATACCCTCCCCGGTGGGAGCGTCGTCGGTGTGAGAATTATCTAAAAAGATGGCGTCAAGGCCGCGGCCGAGACCGCTGTTTTTCTTTCTTGGCATTTTTGTTTCTCCTTGAATTTAAGAATGAGATAAGACCGAATCAACGGTGAAATTTGCGAATAAGAACGAAAAAAGGGTGAAATTTCGCTGAATTTTGTTCAGAACCGGCCATAAATGGTAATATTTACCAATTATGACAAGGAGGGAACGGATGCATCGGAGAGATATTTGTGCACGCGTACACAGAGACGCATCACCTTCGCGTCGCAGAGACATCATAGACTCGAAGCAGACGCATCGCAAATGCATAATAGACGCATTAAATGCGCATCATAAGCTCCTTAGCCACCGCGGCATACTCAAGCGAGCCCTTGCCGTAGGGATCGTGGTAGCAGATCGGCTCGCCGTAGCCCGGCGCCTCGGAAAGACGCACGGAGCGGGAGATCGGCACCTTGAAGAGCTGCTCCGCATAGTATTTTTTCAGCTCGGCGACCACCTGGCCGGTCAGCGTCAGACGTCCGTTGTACATCGTCAGCAGGATGCCGACCACGCGCAGCTCGGGATTATAGAGCCTGCGAATGGTTTTTACGGTGTTCAGAAGCTGCGACATACCCTCGAGCGAATAAAATTCGCACTGCATCGGGATCACAACGCCGTCGGAGACCGAAAGAGCCTTGACCGTCAGCATTCCGAGAGAGGGCGGACAGTCGATAAATATGTAATCGAAGCGCTCTTTTACGCTTTCGACCGCCAATTTGGCAAAATTATCGTCCTCCTCAAGCTCGTAAAGCTCCAGCTCGGCGCCTGCGAGGTCGATCGTTGCGGGAACGACCCACAGATTCTTGAAATTGGACTTGATAATGGCCTCTTCCATATCGCAATGGCCGATGATCACGTCATAGATCGTCTTTTTGATCTTGGATTTTGAGATCCCGAGACCGCTGGTCGCATTTCCCTGCGGGTCCATATCGATCATCAGAACCTTTTTCCCCTTTGCGGCGATCTGTGCGGCAAGATTTACGCAAGAGGTGGTCTTACCGACGCCGCCCTTCTGGTTGGAGAAGGACACGATTTTTCCCATTGATAACTCCTTCGTCGGTGCGCGCGGTGCGATACCGACTTTTTTCTACATTTATACATATATAATTATACACGAAACTTTAAAAAAGTCAATATTTCAAGGAAAATATTTAAAAAATTCTTTGATTTTTCCATTTTTAAAATTTGCGGCACGGCGCGCCGATCTCTGCTTGCGCTAACTGTTATACTGCCGTTGGCAGGGCATTGCACGGCTTGTCTTGCAATGGATGCGCCGAGAGTAAAAGCGGCAAGGCGAACGCTGCGTACGTCGGATGGTACGCGCCGCGGAACAAGAGCGTGATGTACCTCCCCTGCGCGGCGGCAAGGCGAACGCGGCGTACGTCGGACGGTGCGCGTCGTGGAATAAGAGCGTGATGCACCTCCCCTGCGCGGCGGCAAGGCAAACGCGGCGTACGTCGGACGGTGCGCGTC
>JAGBBQ010000077.1 GCA_017938425.1 Clostridia bacterium
GCCACCGCGGCACGCGTCGCGTACGCCGCGTGGGGCGGTCGGCTCTCCGATTACTCCCCCGAGGCGCTGGTGCTGCGGCATCTTCTCTCCTATGAATATCTCTGGAGCGAGGTGCGCGTGAAAAACGGCGCGTACGGTGCAGGACTCGTGCACAGAAAGAACGGTGACACCGGCTTCTATTCCTACCGCGATCCCGCCCCCGAGGCGGCGCTTCGCATCTACGAGGGCTGCGAGGATTTCGTCACGCGCTTTACAGAGGAAAACGAGGATCTTACCGACATTATCATCGGTACGCTCGGCGCATCCGACCCATTGCTTTCCGCGCATACGCAGGGAGACCTTGCAACCACCGATTACCTGCGCGGTCGAAAAAGAGAGGACGCGATCGCCTTCCGCAAAGCCCTTCTCTCGGTGAATGGCGAAGCCCTTCGCTCCGAGGCAAAGCGCATCCGCGCTCTGCTTTTGCAAGGCGCGATCTCGGTCATCGGCGCAAAGGAAAAGCTCGAGGCCGCCAAGGCAAAGGGCTATATCGACGCGATCACCGACTTCGGCTCTGCCAAGGCGGATTAAGCCGCAAGGAACGAAGCTTTCATTAAGAGGAAGGACAAATGAACCGTCAAAGTTTTCTCGAAAAGAACCTGACTTCGGACGTTATGGATATGCTCGAGCATATCTATGAGCCAACCGTGGTGGCAACGCCGCTTTCGGATGCGGGCCGATCGCTGATGCTCCTGCCGAGCGGCGAGATCCGCGAATACGGCACGCTTTATAAAGCGCATTGGCGCGATCCCAACGGACAAAGGGCGTATATCGCCTCGCACGACTGTGGCGTTTCCTGGACGCTGCATTACGATCACGGAGCGCTCGGCGCCTGCCTTTACCTGCCCGATCTCGGGATTTATTTAAAATCAACCTCCGATGAAAGCGGCACTTATATTCTCCGCTCCGCCATCGGCCCCGACGATGGCGCGCCCGAAAGGATCAAGATCTCCGATCTTCACTATTTTTGTCAGCTGCTTCCGCAGCAATGCAAGGACAGCGGACGCATTTTCTTCACCGCGCAAAGAAAGCGAGAGGACGGCATCAATCTCCCCGCCTTTCTATACAGCGACGATGGCGGCAAAAGCTTTCGCATCACGGAGCTGCCCCCGCCGCCGCGCCACGAGGTAGCCTTTCCGCATAAGGGCATCCGCTGGAGCATCTGCAATGGCAGCGAGCCTTGTGCCGTTGATCTCGGCGGCGGAAAAATAATGATGCTGATCCGCACCTCGACCGATTTCTTTTATCAGGCCTTTTCCGAAGACGGCGGCGAGCATTTTGGCGAAATGATGCCCGCGCCCTTCCATGGAACGAACACCACGGCCTTTCTTTTAAAGCTCTCGGACGGGCGCATCCTCGCTTTATGGAACAACACCCAGCCCCTGCCCGAGGAGGATCACGAGGCGCAAAAACCGCCGTTGCCGCAAAGCATCAAAATCGGCTATTGGGAGGACGTATTCACAAACCGCGATGCGGCACACGCCGCCATCAGCGAGGACGGAGGAAAGAGCTGGATCGGCTACCGCGAGATCCTGCTGAACCCGATCCGAAACGCCGAGGACTTCCGCTATGCGGGCAGCCGCGCCTCCAATGACAAAAGCGTGCATCAATTTGAGGCAATGGAGCTGCCGATGGGCAAGGTGCTCGTCAGCGCGGGGCAAAACGCGGCCAGCCGCCGTCTTCTCATCTTCGACCTTCGCTGGCTCTATGAAGCCGAACGCAAGGAGGATTTCATCGAGGGGCTGAAAAACGTTTCCACTCAAACCTATTTAAAAAGCATTGCCGGCTCCACGATGGAGGACGTTGGCAACGGGCATTGCTCGTATAACCGCATTTCATCCGCCGTGATGCTGCCCGATCCGGAGGGCAGATACCGCGACTATCCCTTTATCGGCGGCAAGACGGACGAGCGGCTGATGCATCAAACGCGCGGCCTTGTTTGGAACTTCCCCGCAGCGAGGGCGGGCGAGGTCAGCATAGCTTTGCGTCTCGACTGCGCATCTATGCACGTCACGCTCTCCGACCGATGGTTTAACCCCACCGACGTATACGCGCCTATGCTCTCTCCTCTCTATTTTGAAATAAAAAAAGAGGAAGTAAAGGACGGCTTTTTTACGCTGACCGTGCGGTTCGACACGCAAAGCGGTTGGGCGCTTCTCCTGCTTGACGATCAACAGATCAAGAAGGAAAAAATGAAGGATTGCCTGAAAGCAGGGCTTTCGTATCTTATCCTGCAATGCGAGCCAAGCGAGGCTACGAGCGGCATATATCTTAAGGAGCTTATGAAAAAACAAGGTACCGTCACGGAATAAACAAAGATGAGATATCGTTTTTCTGCTTATTTTTGGTAGTTTTTAAAAATCCGAGAAAGGAAAACAGTTTTATGCTGCAAGCATTGGAAAGCGCCGTCGGCGCCGTGAGTGACGCGCTGTACAGCTATCTGCTCATCATCCTGCTCGTCGGCGCGGGCATCTATTTCACGGTCGCTACGCGCTTCGCCCCCTTCCGGCTTATAAGGGAGCAGCTGCGTGCCGTGACCGAAAAGCCGAAGGACGGCAAGGGGGTCTCCTCCTTTCAGGCGCTGATGGTCTCCACGGCCTCGCGCGTCGGTACGGGAAACATCATCGGCGTTTCCACCGCGCTCTGCCTCGGCGGATTCGGCTCGGTCTTCTGGATGTGGCTGATCGCGCTGATCGGCAGCGCCTCTGCCCTCATCGAGAGCACGCTCGCACAGATCTATAAGAAAAAGGATAAGGACGGCTGCTACGGCGGTCCGGCCTACTACATCGAGGCGACTCTGCGTTCAAGACCGCTCGCCATCGTATTCTCGGTGTTTCTGATACTCACCTACGGCGTGGGCTTCAATATGCTCGCATCCTACAATCTGCAGTCCACCTTTTCTCCCTACGCCTTCTACGATGCGGGCGTGACGCCCTGGATCATCGGCGGCACCGTCGCTCTGCTTGTCGGCTACTGCCTGATCGGCGGCGGCAAGCGCATCATTAGCATCAGCTCCCTGCTCGTGCCCATGATGGGTGTTGCATACATTCTCGTTGCGCTTCTCATCGTTATAATAAACATAAGAGCACTCCCCTCGGTCTTTGCCGAGATCTTCCGCGGCGCCTTCGATCTTCGCGCCATCTTCGGCGGCTTTGGCGGCTCCTGCGTGATGTACGGCATCAAGCGCGGCCTCTTCTCCAACGAGGCGGGCGTCGGCTCTGCGCCGAACGCCTCTGCATCCGCGGCGGTGGACCATCCCGTCCGCCAGGGGCTCGTGCAGGTGCTCTCGGTCTTTCTCGACACGATCCTCGTCTGCTCCGCCACGGCGTTTATGTGTATGTGCTCGGGCGTTGCGCCGAGTCCCACGCTTTCGGGCGCCGCCTACGTGCAGGCTTCCCTGTCTGCCACGCTCGGAAAATTCGGCCCGATCTTTATCACGGTTGCCATGGCACTCTTCGCCTTTACCACCCTGCTCGGCAATCTCTACTACGTGGACCGCGCGCTGATCTATATCCTGAAGCGCAAGCCCTCAAGGGGCTTTATGCTTGGCTATCATATCACGGCATCCCTTCTGATCCTTCTCGGCGCGGTGCTGAGCGCGGATCTTCTCTGGGGCATCGCGGATATCACGATGGGGGCAATGGCGTTGATCAACATTCCCGTGATCCTCATTCTTTCCAAGTACGCGATCCGTGCGATCAAGGATTACGACAGGCAGAGAAAAGAGGGAAAGACGCCCACCTTCTACGCAGATTCCATCGGGCTGCCGCACAAGGTGGATTGCTGGCAAAGAGAGGATTCCTCCGGAAAAACCGACTGATTTTGTAAATAATTATTGTCATTTATATTGTGTAAATAAAAAAGATCTCCTTTTCCTCACTCGAAAAAGGAGATCTTTTTTATTTACAGTCTTTTTATTCCTGCGCGGCAATTGCCGATGAGAATATGTTTTTCAGCACCTTTTGTGCGGCGGAAAATTTCTTCTCCCAGCCCCTTCTGTCCGCGCGCTTTGCCACCTCGCTGACCGAGCGCAGGCAGATCAGCGTGCTCCCGTCAAGATCCTCGAAGCCGGGCAGAGAGGCAAGAGCGGTGGAGGAGAGGTAGACGGCGTTATCCGCGCCCTCGTAATAGGTGACTGCCGCTGTGCCGACGTAGGGCGCGAGAGGCACGAAAAACCCCTCTGCACGGTCGCGGTAGGTGAGGTAATTCGCCTCGGAGAGAAAGCACAGATAATAGTCGGATATAAGCATCATCGCATCGAGCTGCTCCGCGTTTTCGATCACGACGTTCATCTGCACCTCAAGGCCGTTTTTCTCTTCTCTGTTCTGCTGATTGATCGCTTCTATCTCTGCCTCGGAGGGCAAAAACAGGGTCTGAAAATTCGGGACGATCTCGCCGTTTTCATCAAAATCCTCCACGCAGAGCTTCAAGGAGGAATACAGCACGCGGTATTCGGAGAGCCCCTCGCTCGCCGTCATTCTTATGTCGTCGGGGCCGGCGTACACGATATGCAGGTCATATTCCTCGCGCGTACATAGCTGCACCGAGCATATCACGAGCGCAAACACGACGAAAAGCGCGATCAGGGAATGCCACTTGTAGTGATACCAGAAGTTTTCCAGCTTTTTCATAAAGGGGGAGCGGATCACGATGTCGCCGCCCTCGTATTTTTCTTCCATAACGTACTCCATTCGTTTTTTTACTATGAGTGTAGCACACCCTTCCTCTTCTGTCAACGCATCGGCGCGAAGGTTTACGCATTTTTTACTTTTATTATTTTTCATAGAGCATTGACATGTGTTGTTTTTTTCTGTATAATGAGGAAGAAGCAATGATTTACGGCACAGGCCGCACGGAGAATGACAATGGAAAAATGGTATAAGCACTCCTTCTTTCGCAATCTCGTGGATATGCATATCCCGGACAGCGATCCCTCCTACCTTTCAAAATTCGATTCCGAGGAATACGCACGCACCGTTGCCTCCTCCGGGGTGGATACCGCCATCATTTATACCTCGAACTGCCTCGGCAAGACCTTCTTCGATACCGAGGAGGGGAAGCACCGATCGATCGGCGATCGCGATCTCGTGAAGGAGCGCATCGATGCCTTTCATAAATACGGCGTGCGCGTGATCCCCTACTACAATATCTGGAGCAGAGAGGTCGCGCTCGCGCATCCCGATTGGCAGCAGAAAAACGCCATCGAGCGCGCCCCCGAGCGCTTTATCAAGAATTGCCTGTGCAGCGAGGGCTACCGCGCGTATGTAAGAGGGCAGCTGGAAACACTCGCGAGCCGCTATGACTTCGACGGCATCTGGATCGATATGATCGACTGGTATGATGCGCTCTGCGTTTGCCCCACCTGCCGCGCGCGCCTGCTCGCCGAAGAGGGCGTGGATATCCCCGAGACGGTGAACTACGCCGATCCCGCATTTGCAAAATACCGCAAGGCAAGAGAAAGATGGCTCTGCGAATTTCTCGATATCGTGAAGGCTGCCATTCATAAGCATCGTCCGAATGCCACCGTGATCTTCCAGAATGCCGCCTGGGTGCGCGGCCTCGAATGCGGCATTTCGGAGGACTCGGTGCGAAGAAGCGAATTTTTGGCAGGCGACTTCTACGGCCTGCCGCTCGCCTACAGCGTGATCTGCAAGCTGCTGAACAACGCGAGCGAGAACCGCCCCGTGGAGTTCATGACCTCGCTTTGCGCGGACCTTACCTCACATACCGCATCCAAGACCGAGGGGGAGCTTCTGCGCTCTCTGCAGGGCTCGCTCGCGCACAACACCGCCTTTACCTTTATCGATGCGATCGATCCCGTGGGGACGATCAATCCCCGCCGCTATGAAAGAATGCGCCGCCTCGGCGAGGCGACGAGGCGCGAAAGAGAGCACCTCTGCCCCGATGCGCGCCTTCTCTCCGACGTGACCTATTACGTGAACTATAACTCTCTTTTTGAGCCGGTGACCGTGCCGATGGCGAAGCATACCTGCAGCCTCAGCATTACAAAGAAGATGGAAAACTTCGCCGAGACGATGATCGAGAGGCATATCGCCTACGACATGAACGTGCGCAAAAACCTCGCGGATATCCGAAGCGGCGTGATCCTCCTATCCGATCAGCGCATCCTCGAAGCGGACGAGGTCGCGGCGCTCACCGCCTTCGTGAAAAACGGCGGCACACTCATCGCAACGCAGAAGACCGGCACGCTGACCAAGGACGGATGCGCGCTTTCGGATTTTGCGCTCTGTGCGCTCCTCGGCGTGCATTACGAGGGAGAGAGCCATTTTGATACCTCATATTTTCGCAGAAAAGATGCCTCCGTAAAGGAGTTTATCGAGTACGACGAGGGCTATCCCATCGCCGTTTCGGGCGCCGCCACCCTTGTGCGCGCCGATGCGGACACCGAGGTGCTCGCATATCTCACCCTGCCGATCTCCTCATCCACGGATGCGGACCGCTTTTCCTCCGCGATCAGCGACCCTCCGATGACCGATACGGCATTCCCCGCGATCACACGAAGACGGCTTGGCAAGGGCATGGCGATCTACGTTGCCGCACCGCTCGAGGAGGGGCAGCACTTTGAGGGCAGAAGGCTGCTTTGCGAGCTGATCCTCTCGAACAAAAAAAGGACCGTCTATGCCGATGCGCCCGCGTGGCTTGAGGTTCTCGTTTACCACGATGAAGAGAATCACCGCTACCTGGTCAATGCGCTGAACACGATGCCCGGCTACGATGCAACCGCGCAAGATGTAAATATTTATTTGCAAACAGACAAAATTATTACCACCGCATACAACGTCACCGCGGATGCGCCCGTTTCGTTTGAAGAAACGAACGGAGCTGTAAGGATCACGCTCGCGCGTGTGGACGGCTTCGCTATGGCGGAGCTGAAATACTGATTCGGAGGCAAAAATGAAATTATCGATCGATCTTGAATATCACGTGCATTCCTTCGAGCTTCCCTTCTTAAAAAGGCTGAAGGCGCTTGGCTACGACGGCGTGGACTTTTGCTTCCACCCCGCGCTCTTTGCCGACGGAAAGGAAGAATGGAGAATCGCCGAAATCCGCGACAACCTTGAAAAAGCCGGGCTCGTTTGCTCACAGGTGCATCTCCCCTTTTACGATCTTCTCCCCAGTACCTATAGCGATGAATTTACGGAGAGGCAAATACGCTTTGCTCTGAAAGCAATGCCCATCCTCGGTGCAAAATGGGGCGCGTGGCACGCCGTTTGCGCCCCCGAATGCGATCACGATCGCAGAGTGGCTCTGGCAGCAAGCCAAAAAATGCTCCGCCGCCATCTCGAAACCGCCGAAAAATACGGCTCGGGAATCGCCGTGGAAAACACCTTCGCGCCCTGCTTCCCTTGGTACGTAGAGGATCATATCGAGTTGATCGAAAGCATGAATTCTCCTCTCGTCGGTGCGTGCTGGGATTTCGGCCACGCCAATCTCCAGGAAAGCGAACGCGGCAGGGTGGAGGATTTCAAAATGATCGTAGACAAGATCAAGGTCCTACACGTGGACGATAACCACGCCTGCGAGGACCGCCACCTCGCCCCCGGCTTCGGCAACGTGCAGTTCAACGAGCTTTTGCCCATCCTCTTCGCCGCGGGCTTTGACGGCTATTTCAATATGGAATGTAACATTCCTCTGCGCAACCCCGCAATCACGGATCTGTACTGCAAGGCAATGGTGGATTGCGCGAAGATCCTGATTGAGGAATCGGGCGGCACCGTTGGTTAAAAATACGATAAAGCACAGGTGAAAAAAATGAAACTTTCAATTGATCTTGAATATCACGTGCATTCCTTCGAGCTCCCCTTCTTACGGCGGCTGAAGGAGCTTGGCTACGACGGCGTGGACTTTTGCTTTCATCCGCTGGTTTTCGTCGGCGGTAAGGAAGAAAAAATCATAGCACAGATCAAGGAAAACCTTGATAAGGCGGGCCTCGTCTGCTCGCAGGTGCATCTTCCCTTCTACGATCTGACGCTGCCGAGCAGCTGTCACGATGAATGGGTGGAGCACCAGATGCAGGGCGCCCTCAAAGCTATGACCGTGCTTGACTGCAAATGGGGTGCCTGGCATCCCGTGAGCGCCACCGAATGCGGCCACGACCGCAAGGTGGCAATGAAGGCAAATCAAGAGATGTTAAAAAGACATCTTGAAACGGCCGAAAAATACGGCGTTGGCATTGCCGTGGAAAACATTTTCGCCCCCTTCTTCTCCTCCGTAGTGGAGGACCATATCGAGCTGATCGAGAGCATGAATTCTCCGCTCGTTGCCGCCTGCTGGGACTTCGGGCACGCGAATCTCCAGGTCAGCGAGCGCGGCAGAGCGGAGGACTTCCGTATGATCGCCGACAAGGTGAAGATCCTGCACGTGGACGATAACCACGCCTGCGAGGACCGCCACCTCGCCCCCGGCTTCGGCAACGTGCAGTTCAACGAGCTGCTTCCCATCCTCTTCGCCGCGGGCTTTGACGGCTATTTCAATATGGAATGCAACATCCCGTTGCGAAACCCCGAGATCACGGATCTGTACTGCGAGGCAATGGTGAAATGCGCGAAGATCCTGATCGAGGAATCGGGCGGCAGAGTCGGATGATCCCGACGAGGAGAAAACTATGAAGCTATCCACCTTTCTCGAATATTCGGTGCATTCCTTTGAGGTCGATCACCTCAAAAGGCTGAAGGCGATCGGCTACGAGGGCATCGACTTTTGCTTTCATCCCTCCCTCTTTAAGGACGGCAAGGAGGAGAGCATCATCGCAAGGATCAGAGAAAACCTCGACGAGGCAGGGCTTGTCTGCGCGCAGGTGCATCTTCCCTTCTACGATCTTTCGCTCCCCAGCACCTGTCACGATGACTTTGTGGAGTCGCAGATGCGCGGTGCCTTCAAGGCAATGACGGTGCTGGGCGCAAAATGGGGTGCTTGGCATCCCGTGAGTGCACCCGAATGCGGCCACGACCGAGGGGTCGCGATGGCAGCCAACAAAAAAATGCTCGCACGCCACCTCGGCTACGCCGAGAAATACGGCATTGGCATCGCCGTGGAAAATATCTTCGCACCCTTCTTCTCCTCTGTAGTGGAGGACCATATCGAGCTGATCGAGAGCATGAAGTCTCCCCTCGTCGGCGCATGCTGGGACTTCGGGCACGCAAATCTGCAGGAGAGCGAGAGAGGGCACGTCGAGGACTTTAGAATGATCGTGGACAAAATTAAAATCCTGCATGTGAACGATAACCACGCCCGCGAGGACCGCCACCTCGCCCCCGGCTTCGGCACGGCGAAATTCGACGCGCTTCTGCCTATCCTTTTCGGCTCGGGCTTTGACGGCTTTTTCAATATGGAATGCTCCGTTCCCCGCCGCCGCCCCGACATTATGCTCTATTACTACGAGCTGATGGCAAGATCCGCCCGCATCCTTATCGATGAGGCAAAAGCAAAGATTTAAAGCGCACATTGTAAAGAATTGTTATAAAAATCGGCTGCGAAAACAAGTTTCACAGCCGATTTTTACGCATCCTTTACAGAAATCTGTATGGGACATCCGATCATTTTTCAACACGCAGGATCTGCTCAACATTTGCAATGGCAAGATCGGCGCCGCCCTCGTTTGAGGTGGTGAAGATAATATATTTGCCGTTTTCGCTGAATCTCGGATGCGGATCGATATGGTAATCGCACGGATTTTCGGGCGTCCAATTGTTTTCGGACATACGGCTGACAATATCCGTCACCTTTCCGGTTTTGGCATTGAACAGCCGCACCGCGCAGGAGCAACCGCGATACCAAACGGGATATTTATCGTACAAAACGTCATCATAGACGTAAAGCGTTTCGTCCTTAGTCGTATGCGCGTGCCAAGGATCGCAGGGGTGAACGGTTTTGTGCTCGCCCGTCTCTATGTTTTTATAGTTGATGCCCGATTGGCTTACGTAGTAGATCTTCGTGCCGTCGCTGCTCCACCATTCGTGCGAGGGCATCTTGCCGATGGGCGCGTGAAGCGTGGCCTTGCCCGATTTTTCCACCGTCCAGAGCCTTTCGTATATCCCCTGCGCATTGGTAGGGATCCAATGCGATATGCCCGTTTCAATATCGGTATAACCGTCATAGGCGCAGAGCGCAAGGTCGGGATTTTTCGGATTGATCTGGGCGTGATTCATAAAAAACGGAGAACGGTACCACGGCTCATATTCACCGCTTGAAATGTCGGCAACGCCCACCGAAAAATCCGAATTTCCTTCCCTGATATCCAGGAAAAATTTGTTGCAGGAATCGTCTAAGGGTGTTAAATGTGTAGCGATACCCTTGGTCAAACGGTTGCTTTTCAGCTTGAAAATCATTTCCGAGCGTGCATCCTTATGGGGCTTACGCTTAAAAATCATATTTTCCCACGTGAAATACACCTCACCCGTCACGGGATGCACCCATGGGGACGCAGCATTGAAAAGCGTATCCGGGCAGAGACTTATGCTATCCTCGGCAAAATGAACAAAGCCAAGCATACGGCAATCCGCGTGATGCATCGGCGGAAAGCTTGCATAAAACCACAAATACCTACCATCTGCCGTCATAGAGTTATTTACGAAATAAAAGCCCTGTTGAAAAGAGGCGACCTTGGCGGTTAGAACATAATATATTGCGCCGTTTTGGGGATTGACTCTTTTTTCAAAAAGAGAGGAGGTTTCCGGTGTATACATAGTCATCTACCTCTCTCTTGATCTTCAAACGCAACGTAATATCCCGCGCACATAAGCAGAAACGCGCCGACGCCGTGCAGGTCGTTTGTGCTGACGGGGCGCTCAATGTAATCCTTATATTGGCCTAGGCCGGTTCCTATACACACCTTGTTGATCTCTATACCGCCGTCATCACTGAAGGTGAGCGTATCAATAACACCCCGATACGCTTTTTTTGCAAAAGCCTTATACTTATCGTCCATCGGCTTCAGGGCGCACATTTTGGATATGGCATACACAAAAAGGCTGGAGCAAGACACCTCATCCCAGTTATCCTCACGGTCGGTTTTATCTATAACCTGCTTCCAAAGCCCCGTTTTTGGATCCGCATACGGAAGAAGGGCATCCACAAGTGCCTTTCCGGTTTCGAAAAATTCTTCTCGGTGCGCGTAGCACGCGGGCAAAAGCTCATATATTTCAAACATTGCGACAACGAACCATCCAATCGCCCTGCCCCAGAAGCAGGAGGTCAGCCCTGTTTCCTTATCCACCTCACGCGTCTTTTTTGATGCATCCCAAGCATGATAATACAGTCCTGTTTCAGAGTCCAGGTTATGCTCCTTGAAAAGCTTCATCTGCCGATACACCGTATCGTAAAGTGAGGGATCCGAAAAAAGATTGCCGAGGCGGATCATCAGCGGCCCTGCCATATACATGCCGTCGAGCCACATTTGATTCGGGAACATATCCTTGTGCCAAAAACCGCCCGCATCGTTTGTCTTCCACTCCTTGAGAAGCTGCATGGCACAGCGCGGCATGGTAAGATATTTTTCATCCCCGTTGACGGCATAAAGCTCCGTCAAAAGCGAAGCGGGTTGCATATCATCCAGCTCATCCGCCTCATAGTATACGATGCTGCCGTCCGACTTCATATTAGACAAAAGCCAACGATCGATATATTCATAGTATTCCTTTTTTTGAGTAAGCTTGTAGACATCATACATACCAAGAAGAAACACGCCTTGATGATAATGAAATCTGCCCACGGGCGGAAGCTTTGGCGCCTCGAATTTTTTCATCAAGGTATCACACGCACACCTTGCGTAGTCCAATGCATTCATACAAACGCTCCTTTTTAATTTTTGATTGTAAATCCGAAGATACAGTTTTGTATCTGCATATACATTATAAAACAAATTTCAGAAAATAACTTGCTTTATTTCGGGAAAAGTTGTTGTATTTTGCTCAATGAAACTGTATAATATTATTGTGGTCAATAAAAGCGAGGGTATCTGCGTTATATGAAAAAATCAGAGAAAGAAACGATTCATCTTTATATAAAATCAATGGAAACAGAAATTTCCGTTGACCGCATCTACGAAAACAACATGAGCAGAAGTCACACGCACAACACGTACGAGCTCTATTATCTAATGGAGGGAAGCCGCGACCTTCTTATACAGAACAACTTTTACAAAATGGAAAAGGGCGATATGCTTCTGATTGCACCGGGAATTCTTCACAAAACGCTGGATGCATCCCCATCCGAATACAAGCGCATTGTGATCAATTTTCCCAAGCGGCATCTTGAAAGCATAATGGATGGCGAAAAGCTTTACGCGTCTTTGATAAAGCAAGAAGCCATTCTGATCCGAAACACCGAAACAACAAAATCAGCCACTGCCGTACTTTCGGAATTCGAAAATGCAGCATGCAAAGAAGAGGCATCCGGAGCCTTGGAGTGTTTTATCGCATCCATGATATACAAATTCATATATTTCCTTACGTCCGAAAAAAACATTTTACCCAAAACGGAGATACACGAAAAAAACAACAAGCAGATATGTGCCGTGCTGGAATACATAAACAAGAATTATACACACGCGATCACACTCACAGAGCTTTCCTCGCGGTTTTACGTCAGCGAATTTCATCTGTGCCGAAATTTCAAAAGATCCACCGGAAGAACGGTTGTGGAATATATCAATTATCTTCGCATCAAGAAGGCCAAGCATATATTAACCGAGCAAAAAACAACCATCAAAGATGCCGCTAAAGCCTGCGGATTTAAAACAACCGCTCACTTTAACCATACTTTTAAAGAATACGAGGGCATGAATCCGTCTCAGTTTTTGCATCTGAGAAAATAAGCCGCAAAGTAAAAAGCTGTGAAAACAAATTTCACAGCTCTTTTTTCTATAAAGTTTTTGCTAAGCTTTTTACAAAAAGCGTCCTTTTATACTTCAGGCTTCATCGTCGGGTAGCAAGATCAAAAACTTCCGGTGGACGTTTTTGATAGCAGCGAAACCGTCCCAAGCAACGAGCTGAAGGAGAGGTTTACCCTCGACGCGCAGCGACTATGCGGCGGTGGAAGGGCTCGGTCCGAGGGTGATCAAAGCTTTAAACCTCGGGTTTCATAGTCGGGAACAACAAAACATCCCTGATCGAAGCGGAATCGGTAAGGAGCATTACGAGACGGTCCACGCCGAAGCCGAGGCCGCCTGTGGGAGGCATACCGTACTCAAGCGCGGTAACGAAATCGTAATCCACCTCGGCACGGCAGTTCGGCTCCTCTGCACGCTTCTTCGCAACCTGCGCCTCGAAGCGGCCGCGCTGGTCGATGGGATCGTTCAGCTCGGAGAAGGCATTACCGAACTCGGTGCAGTTGATGAAATACTCGAATCTCTCGGTGAAGAGAGGATTCTCGGGCTTTCTCTTTGCAAGGGGGCTGTTCTCTACGGGATAATCGTAGATGAAGGTGGGCTGAATGAGCTTATCCTCAACGTATGCGTCGAAGAGCTCAACGAGAACGGTGCCCTTGGTGGCATCGGCAGGAACCTCTACGTGCATTGCCTTGGCAACCTCTCTTGCCTGCTCGTCGCTCTCCCAGGTATTGTAGTCCGCACCGCTGTACTTCTTGACGGCCTCGACCATCGTGAGTCTCTCCCAGTGCCCAAGATCGATCTCGGTGCCCTGGTAGGTGATTTTGGTCGATCCGCAAACCTCGGTGGCAAGCAGCTTATAAAGCTCCTCCACAAGGTCCATCATACCGTAGTAATCGGTGAAGGCCTGGTAAAGCTCGATGGTGGTGAACTCGGGGTTATGCTTCTGGTCCATACCCTCGTTACGGAAGATACGGCCAACCTCGTATACGCGGTCCATACCGCCGACGATCAGTCTCTTCAGGTACAGCTCGGTCTCGATACGCAGGTACATATCCATATCGAGCGTGTTGTGATGCGTGATGAAGGGGCGCGCGGATGCGCCGATCTCCAGGGGAACGAGAATGGGAGTGTCCACCTCCAAAAAGCCCTTACCGTCAAGATAACGGCGGATGAGGGTGAGGATCTTCGAGCGCTTCACGAAGGTATCCTTCACGTCGGGATTCACGATGAGATCCACGTATCTCTGGCGGTATCTCTGCTCGAGATTGGTCAGACCGTGGAACTTCTCGGGAAGGGGCAGAAGCGACTTCGAAAGAAGGGTCGCCTTCTCTGCGTGAATGGAGATCTCGCCCGTACGGGTACGGAAGGCGAAGCCCTCCACGCCGATAATATCGCCGATATCCCACTTCTTGAAGGCGGCGTAATCCTCGTCACCGAGATCGTTGCGGGAGAGATAGAGCTGGATCTTCCCCTCGCCGTCCAGCAGATGGGCGAAGGATGCCTTACCCATAATTCTGCGACCGGTCATACGGCCGGCAACACGCACGCGCAGCGGCTCTGCGCCTTCGGCACTGAGCGCCTCTTCGTTTTCTTCAAATTCCTTAATAACGGACGCGCTCTTGGCAGTCACGTCATACTTCGTGATCTCAAAGGGGTTCTGCCCTGCCTCAACCAAAGCGGCAAGCTTCTCACGGCGCACGGCGAGCTCGCTCGTGCTGCTCAAGGCTTCCGTATTATTCTGCAAATTTTCCTGTGCCATATGCGGCTCCTTTCTTTTATATGCAAAGAATTCTTTGCATTATTCCTCGGTTGCTCTCTTTACGGACAGAACCGTAAGGTGCTGAACGCGGGCGCCGGCAACCACGACCTCCTCGCCCTCCTTCGCGCCGAGAAGCGCCATACCGATGGGAGAGGAATCCGAGATCTTGCCCTGCGTGGGGTCGGTCTCGTAAGAGCCGACGATGTGATAGGTAAACTCTCTGTCTCTTTCCTTGTTGAAGAGAGTAACGATCGAACCAACGCTGATGCGCGAGCGGTCGATCTCCGACTCATCCACAACCTTTGCGTTCGCGATCAGCTCCTTGAGCTCCGCGATCCTTGCGTGGATCTTACCCTGCTCCGCCTTTGCCTCATCGTACTCACTGTTCTCGGAAAGGTCACCGAATGCACGCGCGGTGGAAATATCCTTCTTGTTCTCCTCCACCTTTACGCTGACGAGATAATCCAGCTCGTCCTGCAGTGCCTTGAAGCCCTCGTGGGTGTAAGTTTTTACTTCTGCCATGATAAGTTTACTCCTGTGTACCTTATTATATATTTTTTATTTATTTACCAATTTGAGAAGCTCCTCGCACGCGACCGTAAGAAGCGCGTCCTCGGCGCAGATCACGTCGGGCACAACGCCCTTACCGTGATAATTGACGCCCGAGGGAGGATTGTAAAGCGCCGTCGTCATCGTAACGACCGAGCCGTCCTTCAAATGGAAGGAGCCCTGCATAATGCCCTTGCCGAAGGTCGCCTCCGCGCTTCCGACCACCGTGGCCGAAAGAATGCCCATCTTGTTATAGTCCCGCAGCGCGGCGGTGAAAAGCTCGCCCGCCGAGGCAGTCCCCTCATTGCAGAGCACCACCGAGGGGAGCGTGATAAAGTGCTCGTTCTCCGCAAGATACGCCGTGGGCGTCTCCTTCGCCGTGCCGACCGAAACGAGCTCGGTATCCACGGGAACGAGGTAATCCAGCATATCCAGCACCGTTGTGAGGTAGCCGCCGGGATTGTCGGTCATATCGAAAATAAAGCCGACGGCACCCGCCGCGATCGCCTTGTCAACGGCTTCTTTAAAGTATTTGTAGGTCGTCCGCTTGAAGGAGCTGACCGCGATATACGCGATATTTCCCTCCAGCGTCCGTGTGGAAACGGTCATATTGTCGAGATTTTCGCGCGTGATCTCAAAGGGCAGGATCTCGCCGCCGCGCAGGATCTCGAAATGCACCGCCGTGCCGACCTCACCCTGCATCAGCGCAAACGCGGAATCGATGGTTTCCTTCGTGACGAGGACGCCCTCGACCGAATAGATCAGGTCTCCAAGCATGACGCCCGCACGCTCGGCAGGCGCATCGCCGATCAGACGGATGACAGCCACCGTGCCCGCATCGTAATCCTTACGCACGGTCATACCGATGCCGCCGTAGGAGCCGCTCATCTCGCCCGCGTAATCCGCATATTCCTCCACCGTGCGGTAGATCGCGTAATCGTCGCCGAGCGCGTAGACCATACAGCGGATCAGCGCGTCGGTATAAGCCGTCTTATCCGAAAAGGAGATCCGATCGTAGAAGGCGCTCACAAAAGCATCTGCCGCGAGGCGCGCCATCTCGGGAATGCTGACCGTCTCATAATAGTTATACTTGACGGTCTGCTCGACCTCAAGAAGCTTCGCCTTATCGTACCCCGAGGGGAACTTCCAGCGGGAAAGGCAATCGACGAACGTGGCACAGTGCTCCACGCTCACCGCCTCGATGCGGTTTTCGAGCATCTGCTTTTTTTCCTCGGGTGTGGTGCCGAGGCTTGCACAGCCCGTCAGAAAAAGAAGCGCCAGCACCAAAAGCAGGGAAAGCGCACGCACGCCGACCCTCACACGGGTATTTCTTTTATACTCTGCCATTTTTATCCTTTCGTATACCTTCTCCGTCAAAAAACGATGCGCCGATACGGGATGCTTTTCGCGGCCGCACCGCAGACGAAGGCGGCATACCCATATGAAAAAAACAGTTTTTGGTAGCCGAGCGATGCCGACTACCAAAAGCTATTCTATGTATACGGGATGATCAGAACTTAGCGGGTCTGGAGGTGAGATACTTCTTCACCATCAGGGCGACCTTGAAGGTCACCGCATGATCGAACTCACGAAGGTCAAGCCCCGTCAGCTTACGGATCTTCTCGAGGCGGTACACCAGCGTATTGCGGTGCACGAAAAGCTTGCGGGAGGTCTCGGAAACGTTCAGATTGTTCTCAAAGAAGCTCTGCACGGTCATCAGCGTCTCACGGTCGAGCGACTCGAGCGAGCCCTTCTTGAATACCTCCTGCAGGAAGATCTCGCACAGCGTGGTGGGCAGCTGATAGATCAGGCGGCCGATGCCGAGATTCTCGTACGACATCACGGGGCGCTCGATATCAAACACCTTACCGACCTCAAGCGCGATGCGCGCTTCCTTATATGCGTTTGCGAGATTCTTGAGATTCTCGACCACGGAGGAGATACCGATCAGCACCTTTGCGGAATACTCCTTGGCAAGCGCGTTCAGCATAGAAAGCGCCATCTGCTCCAGCTCATCCGCCGTGGTAGCCTCGCCGACCTCACGGACGACGACGATGTCCTGCTCCGAGATGTTGATCACGTAATTATGATTCTCCTCGCCGCTGTAGAGCCCCTGCACCATCTCAAAGGGACTCGCACCGGAGAACTGCCCCTGGAACTTCAGAACGAATACCGCTCTGTATTCCTCGTTATTGAAATGCAGCTCGTTGGACTTGATGTAAATATCACTCGGGAGGATATTGTCAAGAATGATGTTCTTGATGAAGGAGCCCTTATCGTACTTCTCATCGTACAGGCGCTTGATATTGCCGAAGGAGATGGAGAGCAGCTGCGCCATCTTATCGGCGTGCTCATCCTCGCCCTCCACAAAAACCACACAGTCGGTCTTAGAGCCCGCGGAGATGGAACGGTAGGTATATCCGTCGATCAGAACCTTATCCGGTGAAAAGGAAAGCTCCTGCTGAATACGCTGTCTTGCCTCACCGATCTTGCCGAGCTCGGAGCAAGCGACGACGATGCTGTTCTCATCGATCACGCCGATCGTGCGCCCCACAACCTCGCGCATTTGGTGTATTACGGTTTGATATAAGCGGTTAGACATAAACCTCTCCCTTCGCCGGAAAATACTTTTTGTTTATACTGTACTATATTTTACACTATTTTTCGTCTTTTTTCAATAGTTTTTTGAAAAAATTTTTCTTTTTACACAAAAAACTTCTTTCCTGTTTGTATATTATGTAAAAATCGGCATATCAGAGCTCAAATTCATAGGAAATCGCGCTCAGAACGCATAGCGGCGCCGTCTCACAGCGAAGGATCCGCTTACCGAGACCGACAAGGCGGCAGCCCGCCGCTCTCGCCGCCTCCGCCTCCGCGAGGGAGAAGCCGCCCTCCGAGCCGATGACCACGGCGAGCCTTTTCGCGCCGCGATGCTCTCCGAGCACCTCCTTCAGCGATTGCGTGCCGTCTCCCTCATAGCAAAACAGGACCGCATCGTACTCTGCCACGGCCGAAAGAAGCGCAGAAAAGGAGATCGGCATCGAAACGGTGGGGATGCGGCCTCTGCCGCACTGCTTGGCCGCCTCCTCTGCGATGCGGGCGTGGCGCGTGTTCTGCTTCTCCTCGCGCTCGGCACGCGGCTTCACCACGCAGCGCTCCGAAAGAAACGGAACGATCGCCGAGGCACCCAGCTCCACCGCCTTCTGGATCACAAGCTCCAGCTTATCCCCCTTCGGGTATCCCATATAAAGCGTAATATCCACGGGTGGCTCGGTCTCGGACGGCTTGGACGAAAGCACCGTGAGATGGCAGATCTCGTCTCGCAGACTGTCCAGGCGGCAAAGATGCTCTCTGCCCTGCATATCGCAGACCGTTACCGTATCGCCGACCGCCATCCGCAGCGAGCGCGCAAGATGGAAGGCATCGTCACCCTGGATCGTGACGTGATCTGCATCAAACCCCGAGGAGGGGACGAAAAATCTCGGCATAAAGACTTCCTTTCTAATATATAAGTCACGCGTGCGCGCGTTATGACAATAGGATCATGCCCTGCGGCGCACGAGAAGCGCGACCCAATCGTTTTCATTCTCCTCGCGCTCCACGGAGAAGCCCTGCGCCGCCGCGGCCTCGATCACGTCCTCCTTGCGGGGCGCGATGATGCCCGAAAGGATCAGAGGCGCGCCGGGCGCGAGCAGAGCGCCGATATCGGGCAGCATACGCAAAATGATGTCCGCCACGATATTCGCAACGCAGATATCGTAGGGCGCGGTACGATCCACGTCCCATAGTAGATCCGAAACACCGACGGTAATATTATCGCAGCCGTCTGCCAGCGCGTTCTCCTTTGCGACACGCACGGCAACGGGGTCAATATCGTAGGCGTAGATCTCCTTCGCGCCGAGCTTGGAGGCACAGATGGAGAGAATGCCCGAGCCGGTGCCGACGTCCAGCACACACTCGCCGCCCCTCACAACGTCCTGCAGAATGCGCATCACGAGGCGCGTGGTCTCGTGCGTGCCGGTGCCGAAGGCCATACCCGGATCCATACGCACGACGATCTCGCCCTCCCTCGCGGTATATTTCTCCCACGCGGGCACGACCGTCACCCTGCCGAGTGAGATCGGCTTATAATACTTCTTCCAGTTCTCTGCCCAGTCATCCTCGCAGATGCCCTCCGCCGTGATGCAGACCTCCAGAGAAAGCGTGCGGAAGCGGTCCTGCAAAAAGGCACGGAATTCGGCGATCGGCTTCTCCTCGGGAACAAAGATCGAGACCGCCACGCATTCCTTATCCGCGTTCAGAATGGTCTCATCCACCAGCTCGCCGTACATTCCGTTAAAGGAGAAATCGCTGTAGTCCTCGATCATCAGCCCGTTATCGAGCATGCTCATCACCGCAGAGATCTCGTCGAGGTCCTTGACATTTCCCTTCACGGTCAGCTTCGTCCAGCTTCCTGCCATACCTTATATACCTCCATAGCCTTTGTTTTGTCAACATTTATTTGCTTTATAAGCTCTTCTCCCGAAGAAAACTCTCTCTCGTCGCGCAAGCGCGAGAGAAATCCGATCTCAATACTCTTGCCGTAAAGATCGCCCGAGAAGCCGCACAGATGCGTCTCCGCGTGCAGCTCCCTTGCGCCGAAGGTCGGGCAGGTGCCGACGTTGGTCACCGACGGGAAATCCCCCATCTCCGTATGCACCGCGGTGGCGTAAACGCCCGAGGGCAGGCAGAGGCGGTTCTCCTCGAGCGGGATATTCACCGTCGGGAAGCCGAGCGTACGGCCGCGGCGGTCTCCGCTCTCCACCCTGCCCGCGAGCGCGTAGGGCGCGCCGAGCAGAGCGCAAGCGCGCTCCACCTCTCCCTTTTCGAGGTGGGTACGCACGGCACGCGAGGAATACAGCTCCTCGTCAAGATACAGGGGCGGCAGCGTCAGGCTCTCGCGCCCAAGCTCCCGCATATAACGGCCGAGCATCTCGGCATCGCCCGACGCGCCGTGCCCGAAGCGGAAATTGAAGCCGCAGGCAGATACGGCGGCACGCAGCTCCCGTGCGAGGCATTGCTTCACAAAATCCTCCGCCGAGATATGCGCGACCGCAGAAAAATCACACACGTAAGCATAATCCACACCGAGGGAGGCGAGCAGGGCAAGCTTCTTCTCCGTGCCGTAAAGGCGCTTCGCGCTTCGCTTCATATCGGCATCCTCGGCGGGAAAGGTGAATACGGAAAGAGGAAGGCCGAGCGCATCCGCCCTTTCTCTTGCGGCAAAAATGAGCGCGCGATGCCCAAGATGCACGCCGTCAAAAAAACCGAGCGCGACCACCGACGCGCACGGCGCGACCGCTCTGCCGGGAATATAATCGATCCGTTCCACAGCCATACCTCCTTCCAAAGACTTGCCATTTATTTTAACATATTATAATAAAAATGTCAATGCCGTGCGACACGGTTTGACAAAATGAAAGCAAAAGCCCCCGATTCGGCTCGGATACGGCAGAGGCGCGCCCCGCTTAAATTTAAAAATATTTGACAAAACGGCGCGCGTATGCTACAATGGTATGTAATGAAAAGATTGGAGCTTTTTTCTATGACCGGAAAACTCAACGTAAAACGGACCATACTCGTAGGCTTTGCCTTCTTCCTCATCTCCGCCTTCTGGCAGTCCTACGACAAGATCGTTCCCCTGATCCTCACGCAGCGCTTCGGTATGAAGCAGACGGTCTCGGGTATCATTATGTCGCTCGATAACGTATTCGCCGTCTTTATGCTCCCCATCTTCGGCGCGCTCTCGGACAAGGTCTCGACGAAATTCGGCAGGCGCACGCCGTTTATCCTTCTCGGCACGGTGGTTGCCGTCGTATTCTATATTTTCCTGAGCCTTGCGCCCTCGCTGTGGATGTTTATCCTGCTTCTGCTCGCCACGCTGATCGCGATGGCGACCTTCCGCTCCCCCGCCGTGGCTCTGATGCCCGACGTGACCGAGAAGCCCCTTCGCTCGAAGGGCAACGCCGTGATCAACCTGATGGGCACGGCGGGCGGTATCTCGGTGCTTGCCGTCGGTCTTTTCATCAAGACGGGCGAGGCACACGCACAGAACTACCCCATCTACGTGGCAACCGTCTGCATCATTATGATCGCAGCACTGACCGTATTCCTTCTCACCGTAAAGGAGGTGCCGTGGGCACAGGAGGCCGAGGCACGCAACCGCGCGCTCGAGGCAAGCACCGCCGCAAAGGACGAGGCACCTGCCACAGAGAAGCACAGGCTCTCGAAGCCCGAGCTTATCTCGCTCTGCCTGATCCTTGCCTCGGTGGCTCTCTGGTTCACGGGCTACAACGCCGTGACCTCGAAGTTCTCGGTCTACGTAGAGGCCGTTCTTCCTCCCCGCGATCCGGTCACCGGTGCGATCCTCGGCGACCCCGTGGTCTCTTACGACCTCGCGCTGATCATCGCGCAGATCGCCGCCATTATCGCTTATATCCCCGTCGGTATGATCGCCTCCCGCGTCGGCCGTAAGAAGAGCATTCTCGCCGGCATCGTGATGCTGAGCTGTGCCTTTGGCTTCGCGGGTCTGATCAACGCCAATACCCCGCCCATTCCCATGTACATCCTCTTTGCGCTGGCTGGCATCGGCTGGGCGACCATCAACGTCAACTCCTTCCCCATGGTCGTTGAGCTCGCCACGGGCAGCGACGTCGGCAAATACACCGGCTATTACTACACCGCATCGATGTCGGCACAGATCATCACGCCCATCCTCTCGGGCTTCCTTGTTGACAAACTCGGCTGGGGCGTATTCTTCCCCTACGCTGCGATCTTCGCCGCGCTCTCCTTCGTCACAATGTTCTTCGTCAAGCACGGTGACGCGAAGCCCGAGCAGAAGGGCTCGCTCCTTGAGCATCTGGATACGGACGACTAATTCAAAGAAAAAAACACGGTCGCAACCCGCGACACATCGGAGACAGTTATGTTTTGGTATACACTGATCGCAGTTTTCGTTTTCGTCATTCTCGCATTGCTCATCGCATATGCGTATCTCACCTTCCCCGGCAAGCGCCGTCCGATCTCGCCCGAGCTGCTCGGCACGAAGTTTGCCCACCGCGGCCTGCACGATGCGGCGCACGCGGAGAACTCGCTTTCCGCCTTCCGCCTCGCCGTGGAGAACGGCTTCGGCATTGAGCTGGACGTCCGTCTTTCCAAGGACGGCACGCTGGTGGTCTTTCACGACGATACCCTCGAGCGCGTTTGCGGCGTGGAGGGCAACGTGATCGACTACACCGCCGAGGAGCTTGCCGCTATGCGCCTTTCGGGCACGGAGGAGGGCATCCCCACCTTCCGCGAGGTGCTGGATCTCGTGGACGGACGCGTACCGCTGCTCGTGGAGATCAAGGAGGCGGCAGCGGACAGCGCCGTCAGCCTTGCCACCGCCGAAATGCTGCGGACCTACGGCGGCCCCCTGCTCGTCGAGTCCTTCAATCCGCTCTCGCTCGGCCGCATCAAGGAGCAGCTTCCCGCCGTGGCGCGCGGTCTTCTCTGCGACCACTATACGAAAAAGCCCGAGATGAGAAAGCCGACCTATCACATCCTGCAATGGTTCCTTCTGAACTTCAAGGCGAAGCCCGACTTCTACGCCTACAATTTTGAGAGCCGCCGCTTCCTTCCCTTCCGTCTCGTCCGAAAGCTGCACAAGCGCCCCACCCTTGCGTGGACGGTACGCACCCAGCTTGACAACGCGATCAGCCGCGAGAGCGGCTTCACCTCGATCATCTTCGAGGACTTTATTCCGAAGGAAGAGAACGTATGAAGCTGCAGCTCGTTGCCACCTGCCTTTTCGGCCTCGAGCATATGCTCGGCGAGGAGATCGACGCGCTCGGATACGAGCGTATCTCTACCATCGACGGCCGCGTTACCTTCCTCGCAGACGAGGAGGGACTTGCTCTTTCCAACGTATTCTTGCGCTTTGCCGAGCGCGTTTATATCAAGCTCGGCTCCTTCGAGGTGCATAGCTTCGACGATCTCTTTGAGGGCACGAAGGCACTCTCTTGGTCAACCTTTATTGGCAAAAACGATGCTTTCCCCGTCAAGGGGCACTCGATCAAGTCCTGTCTGACCTCGATCCCCGACTGTCAGGCCATCGTCAAGAAGGCGGTGGTGGACTCGCTCTCCGCCGTCTACGGCATTACGCGCTTTCCCGAGGAGGGCGCAAAGCACCAGATCGAATTTTTCATCCTCAACAACGAAGCAACGCTGATGATCGACACCTCGGGCACGCCGCTGCACAAGCGCGGCTACCGCTACGAATCCAACGATGCGCCCATCCGCGAAACGCTTGCCGCCGCGATCGCCAAAACCGCGCGCCCGCGCGAGGACGTGCTCTTCTGGGATCCGATGTGCGGCAGCGGCACGATTGCCATCGAGGCCGCGATGATCATGAACAATATCGCCCCCGGCAAGCGTCGCCGTTTCGCCGCCGAGCAATTCCCCTGGCTTGATAAAAGATTCTTTGCCGACGCGAGAGAGGAAGCGATCTCAGGTGAGATCCGCTCCCCCTTCGAGGTCTACGCCTCGGATATCGACGAGCGCGCCGTCGCGCTCACCATACAGAACGCAAAGCTTGCCGGTGTCAATCACGCCATCCGCGTGATGCGCGAGGATTGCCGCCGTATCGGCGCGCCCGGCCGCCGCGGCACGATCGTCACCAATCCGCCCTACGGCGAGCGTCTCGGCACGCGCGAGGAGGTCGAGCGCCTCTACCGCGATATGGGAAGGCATTTCCGTTCTCTCGCGCCCTGGCAGGTCTACGTGATCACCTCGCACGAGGGCTTCGAGCGCTTCTACGGCAAAAAGGCCGATAAGGTGCGCAAGCTCTACAACGGTATGATCCCCTGCTATCTGTATCAGTATTTCAAGAACGATAAGGCACCGTTTGATAAGAAAAAATCATAAAAAAGCCTGCATCCAACCCCGTCCTAAGGAGTGCGCGGATGCAGGCATTTTTTATATCATCGGTAAACTATCGGATTTTTTATGCGACCTCAGACGCCTTTTTCTTCGGCATTCACAGGCTTCATATGGAAAACGGCGGGCGGCTTTTCGATTGCTCGATCTCGCGCCCGGATATGCAAAACCGACCTCTGAACTGCGAGGGTGTCATATCCGTTTCCTTTTTGAAGGTGCGCATAAAATGCTCTTCGCTATCATATCCGCAAGCGCGAGAAACGGCGGTCACGGTCATATCGGTGGCAGATAAAAGATATTTGGCATGCTCCATACGGTAGCCGCGGATATCCAAAACGAGGCTCACGCCAAAAAACCGCTTATACAAATGCTGAACGTACGAGCGACTCAAATTTAATTTTCGGCTGATCTCGTCCACCGTCCATCGGCCTTGCGGCGCAAGCCGAAGCTCTCCGCGCAGGCGGTTGAAGGACTCGTAGAGCGGATGCTCACGCGCAGCGCCCGGGCAACGGATCATCTCGCCGATCTTGATCAGGAGCAATTCAAAATACCGTTTCACCGTTTCTGTTTTATAGAGATTTTGCGAATAAAGCTCGAAGAACATATTTTTGATAAAGCTCAAAAGCTCAGTTACATCGCCCAGCGGCAGCACCGTATCCAACCGGATTCCAAGCGCCGAAAGAAATCGCTGTCCTTCTTCATCCATATCAAAATGCACCCAATCGTTCACGTATTCACCGTCCAAGGCGCCGTAGATCTGCGGCGTTCCTTTTTTATAGATAATCACGCTGTTTGGCGGCACACTGATTCTTTCGCCCTGCAAGCAAGCAAAAGCATCGGTTTTGATGATCAGGAGAATACAATCGCCCGAGCCGTTCGGCCGGTTGATAGAAAAGCCCGCGGGGTGGCGGTAGTTATATCCCACGTTTGTTATTTTCATAGGCCCTCCACAAAGCACAAAACATCAGTATATTTACATTATAATCCATTGTGTCCTCTCTGTCAAGGATGTATAATAAACACAAAGCCTCACGAAAGGAGAGTTTTGTATGAAAGCCAGCATCACGGCTAACAAGAAGTTTATTATTGGAGAGATCGACAGGCGGATTTACGGATCTTTTATTGAGCACCTCGGACGCGCCGTGTACGGCGGTATATATGAGCCTTCACACCCTAACGCAGATGCAGACGGATTCCGCACAGACGTGATCGAGCTTGTGAAGAAGCTAAATGTTCCCATCGTTCGCTATCCCGGCGGAAATTTCGTTTCGGGCTACCATTGGGAGGACGGCACGGGCGATCGCCAAAAAAGGCCGAAGCGCATGGAGCTTGCATGGTCTGCCGTTGAAACGAACGAGGTTGGGATCGACGAATTTCAGGCATGGGCGAAAAAGGCCGATACCGAGATTATGATGGCGGTGAATCTTGGTACGCGCGGCATTGGAGATGCGCTAAACTGCCTCGAATACTGCAACGGAACGGCCGATACACACTATGCGAATATGCGCCGAAAAAACGGCTTTGAAGAGCCCTTCGGCATCAAGGTCTGGTGCCTTGGAAACGAGATGGATGCCGATTGGCAGATCGGGCACAAAACGGCGGAGGAATACGGCCGCCTCGCGGCAGAAACCGCAAGAGCGATGAAAAAGCTGGATCCCTCCATCAAGCTGGTGGCCTGCGGAAGCTCGGGGCGTTGGATGAAGTCCTTCGGTGAATGGGAGCTGACCGTATTGGATCACGCCTACGACGCCATCGATTACGTGTCGCTGCACACCTATTACGATAATTTTGGGGACGATACACCGCTCTTTTTAAGCCGCTGTGAGGAAATGGATGCATTTATAAAGGAAACAGCGGCTTTATGCGATGCCGCCAAGGTGAAGAAAAAATCACAAAAAACGGTCGATCTTTCCTTTGATGAATGGAACGTGTGGTATCATAGCAGGATGCAGGACAAAAAGATCGAAAAATGGACGGTTGCGCCCGCGCAGCTGGAGGATATCTACACCTTTGAGGATGCCCTCGTCGTCGGTTGCATGCTGATCACCCTGCAAAACAACTGCGACCGCGTGAAAATGGCGTGCCTTGCGCAGCTCGTCAACGTGATCGCTCCGATCATGACCGAAAACGGAGGTAAGGCCTGGGCACAGACCATCTTCTACCCCTTTATGTACGCCTCTGCCTACGGCAACGGCAGCACCCTGCGTACGGTCATTGAAAGCGAAAGCTATTGCGTAAACAATCGCACCGTTCCCTATCTTGCATCCAGCGTTATCTATAACACCGCAGAAAATGAGATCGTTGTGTACGCCATCAACCGATCGCTCGACGAAGATATGGAGCTTTCGGTGGCGCTGGAGAATTTTGAGGGCTTTTGCCTTACCGAGCATATCGAGCTCTACTCGGATGATCTGAAGGCGGAGAACAGTGGGGATGAAGAGCGCGTTTCTCCGCGCCGCGTTAACGTGGCAAGCGGCGAAGCGATCACTCTCAAAAAGCATTCTTGGAATATGCTGAAATTCAAGCCACTCGCGTAAGTCTGTGCGCAGACCTGTATCGGTTCTTTAAGAACGATAAGGCCTTTGATAGCAAAAAGAAATAAAGAAAAAAGCCCGAAAACGGGCTTTTTTCTTTATCCTTCAACTATATTCAGCTTCTTATATATCTCGGGAATGCTTTTTGTAACCGTTTCATATACGATCGTGAGATCCACCTCGCCGTAGTCATGAACGATGCGGTTGCGCATACCCTTGATCGCCTGCCACGGAATGTCCTTATGTGCATCCTTAAAGCCTTGCGTGAGCTTTACGGAATTTTCCGAAATCTGAATTAAGCGAAAAAGCGCCGAGTCGCAAAGCAGCTCGTTTTCCGCCAGCTGCTCATACGATACGCCCCGCGTTTTCTCCATCACGAAGCGGATATCCTTTAACATCTTTTGCACGTAATACGCATCGTCCTTTACGTTATCCATAGATCTTTATACCGTCCTTTAAAATTTCGCTTGTAAGTGCAAGGTTGTTTTCCAGCTGCTTCTGATCCAGCACGTCAACCCTTTTCTTCAGCTTCTCGCGAAGCGATTCCACCAAGCCAAAAAAATCGATTCCAAACAACGAAGTGTGTACCAACAGATCCACGTCACTTTTTTCGGTTGCTTTTCCCTTTGCGTAAGATCCGAAAAGATAGCAGAATTCAACGGGATAGGTCTCAAAAACGCTGATGCAAGCCTCCCGGATCTGCTCCAAGGTTAGAATGCCGTTTTCCTCGTCCACGCGGCCGAAGGAGCGCAGCGCATCCATCAGATATTTGTATTTCATGCTTCCCTGCTTTTTCGGATCGTTTTCGTATTCAACGTACGTTCTTAGCGGCATTCCCACAAAATTCGCCGCCGCCTTTTGCGTGATCCCTGTGTTTTTTCTCAATTCGCGAAGCGTCATATCCTCCCCTCCTCTTTGCCCTTTTTTTATATTATACCACGCTTTTTTGAAATATGCAATAGATTTATGCAATTTCTGCATTTTTTGTTTTCTTGAAATATGCAAAAATTGCACTTTTATATCTTGAAAAATATGCAGAATTTCCTTATTTTGGAATTTATCAAACGCCTCTTTTTTTCTTTCGCAAGCACCAACCGAATGAAAATATTGAATGGCGTTAATAACGCCGGAGCCACGATATAACGAAATTTCGCGATAGCGGATTTATATCGACGCGTAGTGCCTTTCGGGCACTATGCAAGTTCCGAGGTATGCGCCTCTCTTGATATGCGCGGTGCAGCCCCCGTCAGATGCGAGATGTCCTTATAGGCAGGCAGAGCGGAATCGTCAAAGATCCCCTCAGGCACCTGTGAGGTCCATCCCCGCTCGTCAAAGGCGGGCGCCTCGATGCCAAGCGCATACAAAACGATCGCCGCAAGATCGCGCACGTTCATTTCCCCGATCTCGGTGTGCCGTACGCCTCTGCCGACAGCGGCAAAGGTCGTATATTTTTCCTCGTCGCTCCAGCCGCCGTGCACACCGCCTTGGCCGCCGCCGGGATTCGTCCCGCCGTGATCCGAGATCACCATAAAGAGCGTATCCGAAAGGATGCCCGCATCCTCCGCCGCCGCATATATATCACCGATCATAGCATCCTGCTTATGAATATACGCAAGGTGCGGCGCAGAGCCGTATCCGTTCTGATGGCCGTGAAAATCCGCGCTATCCAGCTGAACGAAGAGGAAGGTGGGCTTCTTTTCCTTGATATAATCGCAGATCACAGGCGTCAGATCGTAGTCCTGCAAATGCTCGGGATTCGAGCAAACGCCAAGCCCGCGCTCCACGATACCGAGTGTGATGGGATCCCATTCGGTAAAGGAGCCAAGCTCGGCCTCGGGCATCACCGCGCGGATGCGGCGGAACAGAGTGCCAAAGGGCGCGTCCGTCGGATACGGCCCCTTCGTCACGGTTGCGTTGGAAAGCCCATGCACCTCCGGGCCAACGCCGAGCAGCATCGAGCCCCAGCACTCCGCGCTCGCGGATGGATTCGAGGCAAGAGCGCGGTAGGTCACGGCACCGCCTTCAAAAATACGGTCAAAATTCGGTGTATCGGCATTTCTGATAAAAGAACCTGCCCCATCTATCCCCACAACGATCACGTGTTCATACCTTTTCATAGCACTTTCCTCCCGAAGTTTATATCTTATTATAAGAAAAAAACTCCACACTGTCAATGCGAAAAATCTACTAAAATCTTAACAAAACTTAGATTGCCGCTTTATATCCTAACGGCAAGCGGCCTTATTCTTTGGAAAAGGGGTAAGGCGAAAATGGTCACAAATTAAAAACAAGTGAAGGCAAATTTTACAGTGCCTTCACTTGTTTTCTATTCTCCTGCATATGACAGCTTTTCCTTTTATCTGTCCTGTATCAGCCGTGCCGCCAAATTGTGGATCACGCGGAACTGCCCTTCAAAATCCGCAAAGCTGCGCGTGCACTTCACGCCCCAAACGCGCTCCGAAAGCACGGGCAGATGCGCCATGATCATACCGATCTCCTGCTCAAAGGTCATCTCCCAGGCGCAAAGCATCGCGCCGATCACCTGCTCGGTGGGCTCGATCGTGATGGGATTGAGCGTTGCCACGGATTTCGGCCACCAATGCTGCCAATTGTAGACGTTCCATTCGTAAATATCCTTCGCATTCCAATTCACGTCCCCGGCGGGCATGCAAAGACTCGGCACGATATACAGCGGCTTCCAGGATGCGTTGATCAGGCGGAAGCCCTCGGCAAGAAGCTGGTGCGTTGTCTGATAGTGGTTTTCCCAGGAGATAACGATGGTTTCGGGCGGGATCTTCTCACTTCCCTTCTCGGGAAAGCCCTCCCAAACGATGGGCGTTTTGCCGAGCGAAAGCACGTACGAAGCAATGCGGCCCACGTAGTCGCTATAAAGCCCCAAAACGTCCTCGATTCCGTTTGCCTGCATATAGGCACGGCAGTCCTCACACTGATTCCAAAGCCAAATGCTTGCCTCGTCACCACCGATATGGATATAAGGTGCTTCGGGGAAAAGCTCTGCGATCTCACGCAGGAGCGTTTTTACGCCATTCACGGCACGGTCGCTTCCCGCGCAAAGCAATGCCTTGTTATCGATCACGTCACCGCTCTCATTGTAGAAAACGCCGCCCTCGGCTTTGCTACGGTCACCGAACACCTCGGGGTAATATGTATTGAGCACGGGCGCATGCCCCGGGCATTCAAACTCGGGCACAAGAATCACACCGCGCGCGGCGGCGTATGCACGCAGGGTGCAAAGCTGCTCCTCGGTATAATAGCACCCCTCCACGCAAAGCTTCGGGAACGCCTTCGAGGGCAATGTATAGAGTTTGTTGTCCGCAAAATGAAGGTTCAGATAGCGGATCTTATAGTAAAAGCAGAGATCGACGAATTTCAAAAGCTTGTCGAAGGGATGCCACTCGCGCCCGATATCCACCATAATGGAGCGATAATCCTTGTCGGGATAGTCCTCCACCGTCAAGCGCGGCAAAAGCAGACTCTCCGCCGTTGCGCTGCTGATCTGCAAAACCGACGCAAGACCGTAGCAAAGTCCCTCTACATCACTCGCGTAAAGATAGATCGGCCCCTCCTCGGAGCAAAGGCGGTACGCATTTTTTGCCATCGCGGCATCATAGATCAGCTCAATGCCGCCCTTCTTTCCAACGGAAAGCGCGTATTTATGCCCCTTTTTGAAGCTATCGCAGAAGGCCGCCACCTGCGCGCTCCATTCCTCGCGCTCGTTATAGATCGCAAGCGCGGCGGTATGCGGCGCATACTCGGTCACCTGAAAGGATTTGGGATGCGGAATAATATTCATAGCAATTCTCCTTTTGGCGTAAGCTTTTTTCATAGTATAACATATCCCTTTTAAAAAAACAACCCATTTCGTGAAAAAACAATGCGCGAAAACGGTGCCCTGCATATTTTTTCTTCCTTCGGGCATTCTAACCGTAAACACGGAAAGGCAGAGTGGATATGCAAATTTTTTACGAAAGCTATGCGGCAAACGTGCAGGCGATGGAGAAGGCGCTGCGGCCGAAGGAAAACTTCGATATTCTCACGCGCACGCTCACTGTGGGAGACGAGGAGCTGACCTTCTTCTTTATCGACGGCTTTGCCAAGGATGCCCAGCTCGGCAAGCTGATGATGCATTTTTTGTCCCTTCCGCACGCAGGCAGTGCCGAAAATCTTGTGCGCAATCTTCCGCAGATCGAGGTGGATATCTGTGAGGATATGGACGTAGCGCTCACCGCCGTCCTTTCGGGGCAGACAGCGATCCTCGGCACAAATTTTTCACACAAATGCATCCTCGTTGACCTTCGCACCTATCCTACGCGCGGTGTATCCGAGCCCGAGGGTGACAAGGTGATGCAAGGGGCGAGAGACGGATTTACGGAAACTTTAGTTGTCAATACGGCACTTTTACGCCGCCGCATACGTGATACACGCTTGACGATGGAGTATCATAATCTCGGCGGGGTCTCAAAGACCGACGTTGTGATCTGCTACCTGAAGGGTGTGGCGGACGAGAGCTTCGTTATGACGCTTTCACAGCGCATTTCCGCCCTGCGCCCAAAGTCGCTGACGATGGGCTTTCAGAGCCTTGCCGAGAGCCTCATCCGCACGCGCTGGTACAATCCCTTTCCCAAGATCCGCACCACCGAGCGCCCCGACACCGCCGCCGCCCAGATCGCAGAGGGGAGCGTGCTCGTCTTTTGCGACACCTCGCCGCAGGTGATGATCCTGCCAACCTCGCTTTTCGATTACCTGCAGCAGACCGACGATTATTACTATCCGCCCCTCACGGGCACCTATCTGCGCGTGGTGCGCACGCTGATTCTTTTGCTCTCGGTGGTAGCAACGCCGCTCTGGTATCTCTCGCTCAAATACGCGGCGATCCTGCCGCCCTGGCTCGGCTTTCTGATCCCCAAGGAGCCGGGCGCGCTTCCCATTATATTACAGCTGTTTCTCGCCGAGCTCGCGATCGACGGCTTAAAGATCGCCTCGATGAACACGCCCGATATGCTCTCCAATTCCCTCTCCGTCGTCGGTGCGCTGATCCTCAGCGATTTCGCCATCACGGTCGGCTGGTTCTGCGTGGACGTCATCCTCTATATGGCGTTCGTCGCGATCGCAAACTTCGCCCAGCAAAACCACGAGCTCGGCTACGCCTTCAAATTTATGCGTATGCTGATCCTCGCGCTCTCTGCCCTCCTCGGCATCTGGGGCTTTGGCCTCGGTCTTGTGCTCTTTTGTATTTTCGCCGCCACCGCCGGCGGCATCGGCCACGGTCGCGGCTACCTCTACCCTCTTATTCCCTGGAACGGCACGGCGATGCGCCGCCTGCTCTTCCGCACCCGCAAAAAGGATTTTGATAACTGATATAAAAAAGGAAAGCGCCCGAAGCTTAAAAAGCGGAACAATGGTCATAAAAAGCAAAACCACCCGCCGAAACGGGTGGTTTGCAAGATACTTTACATTGGAAGCCCAAGCTCTTCCCAACGGATCTTTTTGATGCGCGCGGAGGCAAGCTCCTTGCC
>JAGBBQ010000011.1 GCA_017938425.1 Clostridia bacterium
ACATTAACGAGATTCTTTCGCACTTACATGTGCTAAAAAATTTCCTTTGTTGTTCAATTTTCAAAGAGCAAGTGCCTCGCTCGGAAGCTCCCTCCCGAAGTCGGCTTGTCTATTATACCAAAACTTTTCCCGTTTGTCAAGCCCTTTTTCCAAGATTTTTTAAGTTTTTTTATGAAAGTTTCACAAAATTCATTTTCCGCAGAAAAACCGACCGCGGCCGCAGTGGCACGGCGGCCCCCGCATATGTATATTATATATAAGGAAGAAGTTTTTCACATCGCCAAAGCTTTGCCCGAGATTTCTATTGACAAAGAAAAAAACCTGTGCTATACTCACATTAAATCAATAAATAAGGAGGCATTTGTATGACGCTTTATGATGAGCTTTACTTTGAGATCACGCTCAAGGGAAGCAAAAACGAGCTGCAGAAATTTGCGCGCTATCTTCTGAGCGGCGCTCTGGACGATTTTTTCGAAGTGCAGGACGACTATATCTGCTACGATGACGGATTCGCCTCCGCCGACGGCAGCGAGACCGCTGAGATGACCTTTACCAACGACGATTTCGGCATCGAGATCGACGAGCTTTCGCCCGAGGAATTCCTTGACGAATTCTGCAAGGCGGCGCGCGCACTGGAGGTGCAGGGGCACCTTTACGACATTGAGGACGAGGAGTATCACTTCTTCAGCGACGCAGGCGATGCGGGCTTCGTGAATGCGCGCGCGGCGCGCAGTTTCAACGACGAGCTGGACGCAGAGGCGGACGCCGAGGAGATGGACGACGAAGCGTAAGATCCGAAAAGAGACGCACCGAAGGGGTGCTTGCGGTAGAGCAGGTACGCTACGGTGCGTTTTCTTTTTTTGCATAAAGCACCGCGGCGGCGGACAACCTACCTATAATGGCTGTGAAAGGAACGGAGGAACGAATGAAAGCCATACTCTCTGTTTTTCGGGACCGCTTCGCGCACAGGCGCGCGCTCACCTGCATTTACACGATCGCCTATGCGGTCTGCTTATCCGCTTCTATCTATTTTTTCGCTGCGAAAAACGCAAGGGGCGCACTCGTGGCGCTTCTCTTCTCCCTCATTATTCTTTCCCTTCCGATCGCTGAGGCGCTCGCCCGTATCGAGATCCCCGCTGCCTGCTACGCGCTGCTCCTCTTCCTTTGCGTGGGTGCGCTTTTTGGCAGCACCTTTAATTTCTATTTTCTGATCCCCTTTTGGGATACGCTCCTGCACGCACTTTCCGGCTGGCTGTTTTCCGCCATTGGATATACAATATGTACACAATTGTTTCCAAAACAAGAGAAAAGCGGCGTATTTTCTTGTTTGTTCTTCGGCGTGATCTTCAGCCTTGCGATCGCGGCGCTTTGGGAGCTTTTTGAGGCGACGGTGACCCTGCTTCTCCCGCTCGATATGCAGGAGGATTCGCTCGTGCACGCCTTTCACTCCTTTTACCTGAGCGGCACGCACAGCGCACCCGTGGTGCTCGAGGGCATTACAGAGACCGTGATCCGCCACAGCGGCGGCACCCTCACGCTGCCGGGGTATCTCGACCTCGGGCTGATCGACACGATGGTGGATATGGCGGTCTGCCTTGTGGGCAGCCTTCTTTTTTTGACGCTTTTCCCCTTGGACCGCCTGCTACACGGCAGGCTGATCCCTCTTCTCTTGCCCCGTTCCAAAAAATAAAGAAACCGCCTCTCTCAGAAGGGTGACCGACGTGAGATAGGCGGTATAATTTATTTATCCGACTGTGCGCGCGTTGCAAGATAAATGAGCAGCACGCTGATGTCCGCGGGGTTGACGCCGCTGATGCGGGATGCCTGCCCGATATTCAGAGGGCGGATGGCGGCAAGCTTCTCGGCGGACTCCAGGCGCAGACCGCGGATGCTCGCATAATCCAGATCGGGCGGCAGCAGCTTATCCTCGAGGCGCCTCTGCCTCTCGGCGTCCGCCTCCTCTCTGGCGATATAGCCCGCGTATTTCACGGAGATCTCTGCCGTGAAGAGCACCTCGGGCGCAAGCGACGGACGCCCCTCATCGATGGGAGCAAGCCCTGCATAGGAGATCTCGGGACGGCGCAAAAGCTCGGAGAGCCTGGCACCCGTGGAGATCGGAGACGAGCCCATCGAGGCAAGGCAGGCGTTGACCGCCTCCGAGGGCGGCACGACCGTAGCCGTAAGCCTTTCGATCTCCCGCTCGATCGCCTGCTTTTTCTCTAAGAACCTTTCATACCTCTCGTCCGAGAGAAGCCCCACGCGGTGGCCGATCTCCGAAAGGCGGAGATCCGCGTTGTCCTGGCGAAGCAAAAGGCGGTACTCGCTGCGCGAGGTCATAATGCGGTAGGGCTCCTCCGTGCCCTTGGTCACGAGATCGTCGATCAGCGTGCCGATATAGGACGAGGCACGCGGTAGCACCATCGGCGGCTCCCCCTTCAGCGAGAGCGCGGCGTTGATGCCCGCGACGAGCCCCTGCACGGCGGCCTCCTCGTAGCCCGAGGTGCCGTTGAACTGCCCCGCGCCGTAAAGCCCTGCGACCGTCTTGAACTCCAGCGTGGGGTACAGCTGGGTGGGGTCAATCAGATCGTATTCGATCGCATACGCATAGCGCATGATCTCGGCGTTTTCAAAGCCCGGCAGCGTTTTCAGCATCGCGCGCTGCACGTCCGTGGGCATCGAGGTGGAAAAGCCCTGGATATACATCTCGTCGGTATCCTTGCCGCAGGGCTCGACGAAGAGCTGATGGCGCTCCTTATCGGCAAAGCGGACGATCTTGGTCTCGATCGAGGGGCAGTAGCGCGGACCCGTGCCAACGATATTGCCCGAATACATCGCGCTGCGATCCATATTCTCGCGCAGAATGCGATGCGTATTTTCATTGGTATAAACGATGTGGCAGGGGATCTGCTCCCTGCCGTTCAGCTCTTCTCTGTCCGTCATCACGGAGAAGGGCGTGATCGGCGACTCGCCCGGCTGCTCCTCCAGCACGGAAAAATCGATCGAGCGCCGATGCACGCGCGCCGGCGTACCCGTCTTGAAGCGCATCATCCGCAAGCCGAGCGCGGCAAGCGATGCCGAAAGCCCCTTGGCGGGCATCAGCCCGTCGGGCCCCGAGGGATACACGCCCTCGCCGATAAAGATCGCACTCTCCAGATACGTACCCGTGCAGAGGATCACGCGCTCTGCCTCCCAGCACTCGCCGAGCGCGGTCCTGACCCCCGTCACACGGTATCCGTCTCCCTCACGCTCGGTGCAGAGAGCGACGACCTCGCCCTGAAACAGGCGGAGATTTTTTTCCCTCTCCAGCGTTTGCTTCATCAGCAAACGGTACGCGGCGCGGTCCGCCTGCACGCGCTTGGAATGCACCGCCGCCCCCTTGCCGAGGTTCAGCGTGCGCGACTGCAGAGTGACGGCATCCGCCGCCCGTCCCATCTCGCCGCCCAGCGCATCCAGCTCAAAGACGAGATGCCCCTTACCGCTGCCTCCGATCGAGGGGTTGCAGGGAAGGTTGGCAACGCTGTCGAGATTCAATGTAAAAAGAACGGTATCCAGCCCCATGCGAGCGGCGGCAAGCGCGGCCTCGATGCCTGCGTGCCCCGCGCCGACCACGGCGACCTGTGTTTTCAGCTCATTCATTCGCGGCCTCCGTTCAGAAGCAGATACGGCGCAGCGCCACGGTCACACCCTGCGCCTCGTCAATATCAAAGATCACGCCGTCGGCGGTGGGCGCACCCTTCGAGGGCACGAAGCGGTCGGGCAAATGGTAGCGCAGCTTCTTCACGACGCCCTCGGCATCCATACCGAGGATACCGCCACTCTCGCCGCACATTCCGAGATCGCTGACGTAGCCCGTTCCCTTCGGCAGGATCTTAAGATCCGCCGTCGGCACGTGGGTATGCGTTCCGAACGCGACGGCAAGCCTGCCGTCAAACGCGTGGGCGACCGAGAGCTTCTCTCCCGTTGCCTCGGCGTGGATATCCAGGATCGCAATATCGTAATTTCCCTTTTCACGCGCAAGCGCGCGCTCGATAAAGGCGTAGGGCGCATCGAGCGTTGGCTCGATATGGATATTTCCCATCGCGCAGATGACCATCACGCGCACGCCGCCGACGCGCATCACCGTGTAGCCGCGGCCGGGCGCCTCGCCGCCGTAATTGATCGGGCGAAGCAGCGCCTCGTTCTCATCCAGAATGCCGTAGCTCGCCCGCTGGCGCATCGTGTGATTGCCGCCGCTCAGAACGTCCGCCCCCGCGCCGAGAAGGCGCTCTGCCTGCTCGGGGGTATAGGAATAAACGCCCGCGGCGTTCTCCGCGTTCACGATACAAAAATCAATTTTCTCCTCACGGCGCACGCGCCAGAGATGCTTTTCAAGATGCGCGATGCCGCCGGGGCTCGTCACGTCTCCGATCGCTAAAACTCTCACTTCTTTTTTCCTATCTATGCCCCTATGGGGCGAAATTTTCCTTCAAAAAGACGAACCGCCGCTCGGGCGCTGTGCTGCGCACTCCGAAGGGGAGCGGGCGCGTGGCGCTTTTGCGACGGTCCTCTTTTATCCTTTAGGTCGCGTATGCCACCTCGCGGGATTCGCGGATCACACTGACCTTGATCTGACCGGGGTAATTGAGCTCGCTCTCGATCTTCGCGGCGATATCTCTTGCAAGGATCTTCATAGAATCATCGTCCACTACGTCGGGCTTGACCATGATCCTTACCTCACGGCCTGCCTGGATCGCGAAGGTCTTGTCCACGCCGTTGAAATCACCGGCAACCTCCTCAAGCTTCTGCAGTCTCTTGATGTAGTTCTCCACGTCCTCACGGCGCGCACCGGGCCTTGCCGCGCTGATCGCGTCGGCCGCCTGAACGATGAAGTCAAGCAGCGTTACTGCCTCCACGTCGTTATGATGCGCCTCGATGGCGTGAATGATATCCTTATGCTCGTGATACTTCTGTGCGATCTCAACACCGAGCTGAATGTGCGAGCCCTCGGCCTCGGCGGTCACCGCCTTACCGATATCGTGCAGAAGACCTGCACGGCGCGCCATCGTTACGTCCGCGCCAAGCTCGTCGGCGATCACGCCGGAGAGCATCGATACCTCGATCGAATGGCGAAGCGCATTCTGACCGAAGGAGGTACGGTACTTCATACGGCCGAGCAGACGGATCAGATCGGGATGCAGTCCGTGCACGCCCGTTTCAAACACTGCCTTCTCGCCTGCCTGCTTGGTTGCGTTCTCAACCTCGCGGCGTGCCTTCTCCACCATCTCCTCGATGCGCGCCGGATGGATACGGCCGTCGGAGATCAGCTTCTCAAGCGCGATCCTTGCCACCTCGCGGCGCACGGGATCAAAGCCCGAAACGGTAATTACGTCCGGCGTATCGTCGATGATCAATTCCACACCGGTAAGGTTTTCGATCGTACGGATATTTCTACCCTCACGGCCGATGATACGGCCCTTCATCTCATCACCGGGGATCTGCACGGTGGAGATCGCGACCTCGCTCACGTGGTCGGCGGCGCATCTCTGGATGGCAAGCGAAAGGATATCCTTCGCCTTCGCATCCGCCTCCTCGCGGAAGCGCGCATCGTACTCGGCAATCTTCAGCGCCGTCTCGTGGCGCATCTCGCTGTCAAGACGGGCAACCAGCTCCGCCTTTGCCTCCTCGGTGGTCAGCCCTGCGATCTTCTCAAGACTTTCGATCTGCTTTTGCAGCGTATCGCTGATCTCTACCTTCATCGCCTCGGCCTCGCGGAACTTCTCTGCAAGAAGCTCCTCCTTCTTTTCAAGACCCTCGTGCTTTGCATCCAGAGACTCCTCCTTCTGCGCGATACGGCGCTCCTGGCGGGAAACCTCTTTTCTGCGCTCCTTGATGTCAAAATCGGCCTCCTTCTTCATCTGGAAGATCTCTTCCTTCGCGCTGAGGACCGACTCCTTACGAACGCTTTCCGCGTTCTTCATCGCGTCATCGAGCATACGCTTGACCTGTGCCTCGGCACTGCCGATCTTCGCCTCTGCCGTACCCTTACGGATCAGATAGCCAAGAACGCAGCCAACCACGCAGGCGCCCGCGCCGATGATCGCGGCAACATACCATTGGATCATATCCTGTTTTTACACCTCCTGTCGATTACAACTCATTTTGTAACCATCTTGCGATAGATAAATTTTATTAATACAAACCGGGTGGACAATACCCTATTCATACAGATATATTATAATAGAAAACGCGCCCAAAGTCAAGAGATTTTTTGCTTCGGGCGCAAATATTTTAGGGATACAGGGCAAAAAAGAAGAAAAAGACCCGCAGCCACCACGCCGTTTTTTCGGCGCAGGGCACGGATCCTTCCTTTTCGGGGTTCGTTTTTGCTTGATTTTGTCTATATTCGTTTACCTTCAGCATCTTCCGTAGAGAGAAAGGAGCATACGCATTCTCTCCCACGGCGCGCTCTCGATCTGCTGCTCGGAGAAGCGGAACGCCCAGTTTCCCTCCGGCCTGCCGGGGGTATTGTATCGCGTATCCTCGCCGAAGAGAAGGATATCCTGCATCGGCAACATCACCGTGCGCGCGGGCGAGCAAAGCAGGAAGCGAAGGATCCCCTCGTAGACGGGGCGCGTGTTAAAATCCTCCCCCTCGCGTCCGATATAAGCGAGCACGCGCTCGCGCAAATGCGCGGGAAGATGAAACATAAAGCCAAGCAGGGTGTTATTATCGTGCGTGCCCGTGTAGGCGACGGTATTTTCTCCGTAATAATGCGGCAGATGCACGCGGTCACTCTCCGAAAGAAAGCCGAACTGCAGCACGCGCATCCCGGGAAAGCCGCTGTATTTTACAAGCTCCACGACGTCCTCGGTGATATTCCCGAGATCCTCGGCGATGACGAGCCTGCCCTCGGTGATCGGGCGAAGCGCATCGAGGATCTCGCGCCCGGGCGCCTCGATCCATCCACCCTCCTTGGCGCTCGCCGCGCCCGCGGGCACCGCCCAGAAGGCACAAAGCGCGCGGAAATGGTCCATACGCACGCCGTCAAAGAGGGTGAGCATATAGGACATTCTCTCCCGCCAGAAGGCGTAGCCGTCCTCCGCCATGCGCGCATAGTTGTAAAGCGGGTTGCCCCAGAGCTGCCCGTCGGGGCAGAAGTAATCCGGCGGCACGCCCGCCACGGCGGAGGGCCTGCCCTCCCCGTCCAGCAAAAACCATTCCTTATGGTAAGCGACCTCGCTGCTCTCCTCGCTGACGTAGATCGGCAGATCGCCGATGATCTCGATCCCGAGAGAATTCGCATAGGACTTCAGCGCCATCCACTGCGAGAGCGCCTCGCTCTCGATGAATTGCCAGAAAAAGAGCCGATCCCCGCCCTCGCGCGCCGCCATATAGGCACAGAACTCGGCAAGATACGGAAAGCGCGCCATCGTTTCGTCCACCGCGGCGCGGATCTCCGCGCGCGCACCCGCGCGTTCGGCCGCCTTCGCGAGAAGCGCCATACGCTCCTCTCTTCTGCCGTACTCGCAGGTATGGTCCACGCGCTGCAGGGCGCCTCTTCGCTCCTGCTCGGTGATCAGCCCCTTTTCGGAAAGGATGCCGATATCCGCAAACCACGGATCGATCGAAAAGGAGGAATAGGATTTATAGGGCGAATGATATTCGTCCGCAAGGCAAAAGGGCAGCACCTGCCAATATCGGAAGCCGCTCTCCCGCAGCCTTTGCACAAAGCGCATCGCGCCCCTGCCGAAGCTGCCGACGCCGTATTCTCCCGGCAGGGCAAAGATCGGCATCAGAACGCCGCCGCTCCTTTTGTTTTCCATAAGCCTTCTCCTTTTGTATGATTGTTATAAGTATAGCACAAACGCCGCGAAATGTCAACCTTAGTTTTCTTTTCACGGCGTTTTTTATTCATATTATCGGAGGATCAGTCCGTTTTCGTCCGCATCCAGGGTGTATACGGTATCGGGTGCGGGGTTTTCGCTCAGGATCCTTCTTGCAAGAAGCGTCTCGGTCTTCGACTTGATATAGCGCTTCAGGGGTCTTGCACCGAAGATCGGATCGTACGCCGCTTCTATGATATGCGCGATCGCCCCATCGGTGACCGAGAGGGAAAGGCGCCGATCCGCAAGGCGGCGGGAAAGATCCCCGATCGCGAGCGTGCAGATCCTGCCGATATCCTCCCGCGAGAGGGGCTTGAAGATCAGGATCTCGTCGAGACGGTTGAGAAACTCGGGGCGGAAGGTGCGGCGCAAAAGTGCCTGCACGGCCGTCTCGGCCTCCTTGCTGATCTCGCCGTTTTCGATGCCCTCGAGAATCATATCCGAGCCGAGGTTGCTCGTCAGAATGATCAGGGTATTCTTGAAATCCACGGTGCGGCCGTGGCTGTCGGTGATACGCCCGTCGTCAAGCACCTGAAGAAGGACGTTGAACACGTCGGGATGCGCCTTCTCCACCTCGTCGAAAAGAATGACGCTGTAGGGACGGCGGCGCACCGCCTCGGTCAGCTGGCCGCCCTCGTCGTAGCCGACGTAGCCGGGAGGCGCTCCGATCAGACGGGACACGCTGTGCTTCTCCATATACTCGGACATATCGATGCGCACGAGGTTCTTCTCATCGTCGAAGAGTGCCTCGGCGAGCGCCTTCGAGAGCTCGGTCTTTCCGACGCCGGTCGGGCCGAGGAAGAGGAAGCTGCCGATGGGACGGCTCGGATCTCCGATGCCCGCACGCGAGCGCAGGATCGCGTTGGCGACGCCCGTGACGGCGGCATCCTGACCGATCAGGCGGCGGTGCAGGATATCCTCGAGGCGCAGAAGCTTTTCCCTCTCCCCCTCCATCAGCTTGGCGACAGGGATCGAGGTCCATCGCGCGACGATCTTTGCGATCTCCTCCTCGGTGACGGCGTCGCGCAGAAGGGTGCTGCCCTCCGCGTCCTTCCCTGCCGCCTCCGCCTCGGCAAGCTCTCTTTCAAGAGCGGGCAGGCGGCCGTACTTCAGCTCTGCCGCCTTGGAAAGATCGTAGGCGGCCTCGGCGCTCTCCATCTCGGCGCGCACCTTTTCAAGCTCCTCGCGCAGCCTCTGCACGCGGCCGATCGAGCTCTTCTCGTTTTCAAATCTTGTCTTCATCGCGCCGTATTCCTCGCGCAGGTCGGAAAGCTCCCCGCGGATCACCGAGAGCCGCTCGGCGGAGAGCTTATCGGTCTCCTTCGCAAGCGCGGCCTCCTCGATCTCCAGCTGGCGGATGCGGCGCAGGATCTCGTCCATCTCGGTGGGGCAGGAGTTCATCTCGGTCTTGATCAGCGCGCAGGCCTCGTCCACAAGGTCGATCGCCTTGTCGGGCAAAAAGCGGTCGCTGATATAGCGGTTCGAGAGGGTGGCGGCGGCAACGAGCGCGCCGTCGTGGATCTTCACGCCGTGATAGACCTCGTAGCGCTCCTTCAGTCCGCGCAGGATGGCAACGGTATCCTCCACCGTCGGCTCCGCAACCATAACGGGCTGGAAGCGGCGCTCGAGCGCGGCGTCCTTTTCAATATATAAGCGGTATTCGTTCAGCGTGGTCGCACCGATGCAATGCAGCTCGCCGCGCGCAAGCAGGGGCTTGAGAAGGTTGCCCGCGTCCATCGCGCCCTCGGTCTTGCCCGCGCCGACGATGGTATGCAGCTCGTCGATGAAGAGCAGGATATGCCCCTCGGACGCCTTCACCTCGTCCAGCACCGCCTTCAGACGCTCCTCAAACTCGCCGCGGTACTTCGCGCCCGCCACGAGCGCACCCATATCCAGCGAAAAGACCGTGCGGTCCTTCAGATTCTCCGGCACGTCGCCGCGCACGATCCTCTGCGCCAGCCCCTCTGCGATCGCGGTCTTGCCCACACCGGGCTCGCCGATCAGGCAGGGGTTGTTCTTGGTCTTGCGCGAGAGGATGCGGATCACGTTGCGGATCTCCTCGTCTCTTCCGATCACGGGATCGAGCTTATGCGCTCTCGCCTCGCTGACGAGATCTCTTCCGTACTTCTTCAGCACATCGTAGGTCCCCTCGGGGTTATCCGTATCCACCGAGCGGCTGCCGCGCACCGCCTTGAGCGCCTCTAAAACGCGCGCACGCTCGATCTTATACTTCTTCCATATCTCGTATATCTTCCCCTTCTTATCCTTAAAGAAGGCAAGCAGAAGGTGCTCTACGGAGAGATACGCATCTCCCATATTCTCCCTTTCCTTATCCGCCGCCTCGATGAGGGCGGAAAGCTCGCCCGATGCGTGCAGCGCCTCGGCGTTATAGCCCGAGCCGCCGAGCTTCGGAAGCGAATCCACGAGGCGCGAAACGTCCCCGGTCAGCGCCTTTACGTTATCGCACACGGCGCCGAGCACGCCCGGCACGAGCCCCTCCTTATCCCCCAGCAGGGCAAGCAAAAGGTGCGCGGGCTCCACCGCGTAGCTTCCGTTCGCCGCCGCAAGGCTCTGCGCATCCGACAGAGCAAGACGGCTCTTCTGTGTCAGTTTTTCAGCATTCATTTTGAGTATCTCCCTTCTTATGTATTCCGAAAGGGCGGTTTTCTTTTTTCCCTTTCGCACTCTTGTGCTTATATTTTACGGCAGTTTTATGAACTTTCATAACGGATATTTTGTATTTTTTGTAAACATTAGCACTCTATGCTTGCGAGTGCTAATTTTGAAGAGGCAATAAATATGAAAAAATTCAAAACACCGCTTAAATTTTTTCTTTTCTATTGACTTTAGAGAAAAAATATAGTATCCTATAAAAACGAAATTGAGAGTTGCTCTCAATTCTCCGACCTCAAGCACTCTCGTTTCGGGGTCGGACGATATCGATCTATATCAGGAACGGAGCCATTTATGACCTACGACACAAAAAGAGAAGAAGCACTGCTCTCGCTATTGCGAAAAAGCGGCGAGCAGGGGCTGACGCTGCAGGACATCTGCGAGAGGCTCACCCCCGACGGCAAGGGCAAAAGCACCATCTTCCGCCTGCTTGCGGCGCTGACCGAGCGGGGAGAGATCCGCAAGCTGCCGAGCGGGCAGGGGCGGCGCTTCATTTACCAATACACGGGAAGCGAGGCCTGCCACCGCCATCTGCATCTGAAATGCGTGGGGTGCGGGCGCTTCATCCATCTGACGGACAAGCTCTCCGCCCTTCTTTGCGACGCGCTATCACGCGAGGGGCACTTCACGCTGGACGGCGAGCGCTCCCTGCTCTTCGGGCGCTGCGAATGCTGCAGAGGGGGTGAGCGCGTATGATGCTGATCCACGCACACGCCGAGGCCTCGTATCTTTCCGAGGTTTTGCTTCACAGCCTTCTTGACACACTGAAGATTCTGCCCTTTTTATTCCTCACTTATGTGCTGATGGAATATCTCGAGCATCACGGAGCGACGAAAATGCGCGCCGCGATCGGAAAATGCGGTGCGCTCGCGCCTTTGGCGGGCGGTGCGCTCGGGGCAGTGCCGCAATGCGGCTTCTCCTCGGCGGCGGCAAGCCTTTACGCAGGCCGCGCCATCTCGCTCGGCACGCTGATCGCCGTTTTTCTCTCCACCTCGGACGAGATGCTGCCCATCCTCATCTCGGGCAAGGCGCCGATCGGCACGATCCTCACCCTCGTGCTCTCCAAGGCGGCGATCGGCATCGGCGTCGGCTTCCTCATCAACGGCATTTTGCGCCTGCGCGGATATAAGCACGCCTCTCACATCCACGAGCTCTGCGAGGCGGAGGGCTGCCATTGCGAGCGCGGCATCCTCATCAGCGCGCTTTATCACACGCTGACCATTACGCTCTTTCTCTTCCTCGCCACGCTGGCGATCGATACGCTGGTCTACTTCGCAGGCGAGGAGACGCTGCGCGCGCTCGCCTTTGATATTCCCGTCCTGACGCAGCTCGTCTGCGCGCTGGTCGGCCTGATCCCGAGCTGCGCGGTCTCCGTGGTGATGACCGAGCTGTATCTCGAGGGGATCCTCTCGGCGGGCGCGCTGCTCGCGGGGCTTCTGCCCGGCGCGGGCGTCGGCATTCTGGTGCTTTTGCGCACGAACAAAAAGCCGCGCGAAAATCTTTTCATCCTCACGCTGCTCGTGCTGGTCGGCTTCGTCTTCGGCCTTCTCTTTGACCTGTGCGGGATCAGCGCTCTGCTCCGGTGACCTGCATAAGATCTTTTGCGCGCGCATAAGATGCTTTTAAGAAGAATAAAGGAAATATTATGGAAAAATGGAAAAAACGCTCGGTTGAGCTCATCGCGGGGCTTGCTCTCTCGGATAAGAAGGACCCTGCGGTGATCCCCTATCTCCCCAAAAAGACCCGCCTTTGCCCGAAGGAGCCGCTCTACTTTACAAGAGTTTCTCCCGAAAGGCAGGGCATCTCCACCGCCACGCTGCGGTGTATGCTCTCGGAGCTGGAGACCGAAAAGCGCGCCAACACGCATTCGCTTCTCGTGCTCTCGCACGGCGGCGTGCTTTGCCGCTGCGCCGCCCCCGGCTACGACGGCGCGATCCCGCATCTTGCGCACTCGATGTCCAAGACCGTGACGGGCATGGCGATCGGCTTTCTCGCCGCGGAGGGGCGGCTTGCGCTCGACCACCGCGTGGGTGATCTGCTCCCCGAATTTCCGATGCGCGATAAGCGCCTGCGCACGCTGACCGTCAAGCATCTGCTCACGATGCAGAGCGGCGTGAAATTCAGCGAGGCGGGCGTCGTCACCGAAACGCATTGGACGGCGGCGTTCTTTGCCTCCGCGCTCAGCGCCGCGCCCGGCACCGCCTTTCATTACAACAGTATGAACTCCTACATCCTCGCCGTGATCCTGCACCGTCTGACCGGCGAGGGGCTCGTGGATTACCTAATGCCGCGGCTCTTTGCTCCTCTGCACATCGAGCGGCCGCTGTGGCAGCTCGGCCCCGAGGGGATCGAATGCGGCGGCTGGGGCCTCTTCCTGACCGACGATGCCTGGGGCAAGCTCGGAATGCTGCTCTCGGACGGCGGCCGCTTCGAGGATAAGCAGATCCTGCCCGCATCCTTCGTGCAGGCGATGACCTCCCCCCAGGCAAAGACCCCCGAGGCGCTCGGCGACTTCGATTACGGCTACCACGTCTGGGTCGGCAGAGAATCCCGCGAGATCCTCTTCAACGGAATGCTCGGGCAGAACGTATGGTGCTACCCGGCGCGCGGCCTCGTCGCCGTGATCAGCTCGGGCAATAACGAGATCTTCGCGCAGAGCCCCGCGCTCTCGATTTTGCGCCGCCGCCTGCTCTTCCCGCTGCCGATCGAGGAGAACCGCTTCCAGATCCACCGCCGCGAATACGCGCAGAGCCAGGCCACCTTCGGCGTGGACCGCCATTGGATCCGCGCGACCGTGCCCACGGGCGGCTTCTTAAGCTTTCTGCGCCACAAGCGCACGGGCGGCTACGACACGCGCTGGGACCGTCTGGAGGGAACGCTGCTCTTCCGCCAGAACAACAACGGCATCCTGCCCCTTTTCGTGCGTGTAATGGAAAACTGCTACACCGGCGGTATCGACAGCCTCGCCTTCCACCGCCGCGGCGAGCGACTCTGGATGACCGTGACCGAGGGAGGCACGCCGCTGATGCTCGAGATCGGACTCAAGGACTTCGCCGAGACCGAGCTGCATTTCCGTGACGAGGTCTACCTCGTGCGCGCCATGGGCGAGGTGATGGAGGACGAGGAAGGCAGAGCGGTCTACAAGATCGAGCTTTGCTTCCCCGAGCTGCCGAACCAGCGCCGCATCAAGCTGCTTGAGCAGCCCGACGGCTGCTTTAAAATGCGTTTGGACGAGATGCCCAACCAAGAGCTCGCCAAGGCCTTCGTGGAGAGCTTCCCATCCAAAAACGCCCTTCTGAACGAGCTTCTCGAGCGCAGGCTGGGTGACGGGTATCTGCACCGCCTGATGAAGGACGCCTTCAGCCCCTCGCTGCTCGCCGTTCCCTCGCAAAAGGAGAACGCGATGGCGCTGCTCGAGCAGGAGGAGAAGCTGCGCGCGGCAAGACGGCGCTCCCTCGGCTTTATCACGGGCATCGTTTCGAGATTTTTCGAGGAGCCGCCCGCCGCACAGCCCGCCGAAAAGCGCTCGGTGATCGCGGACCTTCTTGCGCGCTTCAAGGCGCCGAAGAAGCAAAACGAAAAGCGCCGCCCCGACGCCTTTATGGAGAGCGAGAGCCGCATCCACGGCAAGGAGAAGCGCACCGAGATCGCGCCGCTCGGCGCATCCGCCGAGGCGAAGGTCGCAAAGGTCGTTGCCTTGATCGAAAAGAACGAGGACGAGAGGTGACGGCGCTTTACGCTACGCCAAAGCCAAATAAAAAAAGAGAGGACGCATCGGTGCTTTTTACCGAACCGTCCTCTCTTTTTTCCGCTTTTATACGCGACGCAATCAGTCAAGATCCAGCTTATTCAGAATGTCGCGCAGCGCCTTAGCCTCGGCAACGGAAATGGTTGCTCCCTTGCTCATCTTCTCGCGATCGGGCGCCCAGGAGCGAAGATCGTACATAGGCTCTTGCCCGTTCCAGCTGATCAGATTGAGCTCTTTGTTCCAACCGTTCGTACCCTCGCTCAGGATACCGACCTTTTCAATCAGCTCGCAGGTGATCTCAGGCTTTTTCATCTCGTTTCTCCTTTTATATTTTAAAGAATTTTATACATTTAATATATATATAAGGTTCAAGGCTATTGTAGCATATCTTTTCGCGCTTGTCAAGGAAAATGTTGAAAAAGCGTAAATTATTTTTAATTTTTTTGATTCGTGTGGGAAAATGCGGCGCTATCCGCCGTGATTCAGGACAAGAAGCATCCGCTCGGCCGCCGTTTGCCTGGCGTCACGCTTGCTTTTCCCCTCACCGCAGGTGCTCCTTCCCATCAGGCGGCAGGTGGAAACGAAGAGCGGTGCCTGCACGGTGCTTCCCTCTGCCTCTCGGTCGGTGTACACGGGCGGCGCCGCGCCGCGCACGGCGGCGTACTCATACAGGCGGCTCATCGCCGTATCGGCGGGATGGCGCTTCTCGCTCTCTTTGCCCGCTCCTTCTCTTTTTTCAAGATTTGCGAGCGCTTCGAGCGCCGCCGCGGTCTGTGCCGCGCGATGGTTCTTACCGACGCCCCTGCCCCATTCCTCGCCGTCGATCTCGCAGGCAAAGAGGTACTCCTTCTTATGCTGCGGTCCGACCTCGGATATAAGGCGGTACACGGGTGCGCCGAGACGGTTCTCCTTATCCGCGCAATACTCCTGCAAAAGGTTCTTCGGGCTTTGCGACGGCCTTCCCTTCTCCAGGTATTTTTCGGTATCCAACAGTCTTTTTACCACGTCTATGACAACATTTATTTGCATATCGCAGTCAATATAGATCGCACCGATCAAGCTCTCGAAGAGATCCTCCATCACGGAGGGCTCATTTTCCATCCCGAGCTTTTTATCCCCCTCACCCATCAGAAGGTACCTTTGCAGCCCCGTTTCGCGAAGCGCGCGGGAGAGATTGCTCTTATCCGAAAGATGGGATTTGATGTTGGAAAAATCCCCCTCGGAGAGGCTTGTGCGGATGCCGTGCGCATAGCGCTCGGAGGAGAGCTGTATCAGCTGCGAGACGATCGCGCAGGAGAGCACCGCGTCTCCGAAGAACTCCAGCACCTCGTTGGACTGATAATCCTCTCCGTCCCCGCGGGCGTGGTGCTCGTTGCAGAAGCTCGTGCGCGTGAACGCCTGGATAAGCAGCGATCTATCCTTAAAGCGGTAGCCGAGAACGCGCTCGACCTCTTCCGTGTGCGCAAAATAAGCCATACGCCGTCTCCTTTCTCTTTTTCTCTATTTTACCATATAAGCCCTCTTCTGTCAATGCGCGCAAAAAACATATTGACAAAAAAATAAAAAAATGATATGATAGTTTCGGTGCAAGCCGAGTATTAAGAAAGGAGCACGCGCTGTGATCAAAAAAGAGACGCTTGAAAAATATAAAAACGCGCTGGTTTGGTTTTGCGGCAGCGGCTATTATCCGCCCTTCGTCTGCGCGCTCGTGCTTCTCGGCTATTATACGCGGCTCGAGCTTTTGTTCGGCGCGATCAACATCCTTCTCTTCTCGCTCTCGCTCTGGTTTATGGACAGCGCGAAGCACGCGCTGATCCTGGCGGGCACCTTTATCTATCAGATCGCACCCGGGCACTCCCCCGTCGTTCCGGGATATTCGGATTATTTCTTCACCGGCGTGCGCCCCTTTATCGTTGGCGCGTTGGGGATCGTGCTGGTCGTTTCCTTCGTCGCCTACGCGCGGCGCACCGGGGTCTATAAGACCTTTAATTTCAAGGACTGCGATCTTCTGAAGCCGATGCTTCTCTTAGCCGCCGCCTTCCTTCTCAACGGCGTCGGCTCGGACGGCTACACCGTGAGTGAGCTTCTGCTCGGCACGGCGGAGGCGGGCTGCTATTTTGCCTTCTTCCTTCTCTTCTACTACGGCATCCGCAAAAAAGACCTGAAAGAGATCGACGGCTATTTCTGCTACTGCACCTTCTGGATCGCCGCGGTGATCCTTCTCCAGCTCGTGATCCTTTATATCACGGGAGACGTTCTTCGCGAGGACGGCGCGATCGCCTTTACCTCGATCCGCCTCGGCTGGGGCGTTTCCACGGTCATCGGCGCGGCGATCGCGGTGCTGATCCCCGTGCTGCTCTACGGCGCGATGCGCCGCCCCTGCCCGATCCCGTACTTCGTTATGGCGTTCGCCGCCGTGATCGGCTGCTTTTTCAGTATGTCGCGTATGGCGCTCGGCGTGGGCACGCTCTTCTTCGGCGTGAGCCTTCTGATCGGCTGCTTCTGCGGAAAGAGAAAAACGCTCTTTCAGACCGTATCTCTGGTGATGATCCTTGCCGTGCTGATCGTGCTGATCGGCTATTTTGAAAATATTATGCGCCTTTTCGCCGTTTATTTCGAAAAGGGCTTTTCCTCGAGCGGCCGCCTGCCGATCTGGAAAAAATGCGTGGACGGCTTCTTTGACCATCCGATCTTCGGCGCGGGCTTCTTCGGCCTGAAGATCGGTGCGAGCATCTCGCACTTTGCGCACAACTCCATTATGCAGATGATCGGCTCCTGCGGCCTCTTCGGCATCGTTTCCTACCTGCTCTACCGCATTGAGACCGTATTCCTCTATCTGAAGCGCCCCACGCTCTTCAAAACGATGATGGGGCTTTCCGCGGCGGCGCTCGTGGTCGCCTCTCTGTTAGACATCTTCCTCTTCTCCTTCATTATGATGCTCTATCACTCGGCGCTGCTGGCGCTGACCTGCATCCTGAACCGCGAGGAGGAGGCGGACGAAAGAGCGGGGAGGATCTCCGTATCCGCGCCCGTCTCTCTTGCGGCCGATGCATCCGCGCCCGCATCCGATGCCATCACGAAAAGCGCATCCGCGGCCGCTGCGCCTATGCAAGATGCAGCGCCCGACATAAAAGAATCCGAAAAGGAATAAACCAAGCACCCGCACCGAAAACGGGTGCTTTTATTTAGCAAGGAGTACCGTTTTTATGAAACCCGACGTCCTTCTTTTAAAAAACAGGATCTTATCTGCCTGCGGCTACGGTGGCGCGCTTTCGCTCCGTGCCTATCCTTACGAATGCCTGCGCGTGGACGGCGAGGGCACCGAGGTCGCCATCGGCTATGCAAGCACGACCGATCTTGCGCGCGGTATCGCGCTTTCGGTGATGCATATCCGCCGCGGCGAACAGAGCTTTCACATCCGCGAAAAGCGCCGCATCGAAAAAAACGGCGTGATGCTTGACTGCTCCTACGAGGGTATGCCGACCGTAAAAACGCTCAAGCTCTATATTGACTATATGGCGGCGATGGGGCTCAACCGCCTGATGCTCTACACGGAGGATACCTACGAGGTAAAGGAGCACCCCGAGATGGGCTATCAGCGCGGCCGTTATACACAGGCGGAGCTTCGGGAGATCGACACCTATGCCGCCGAGATGGGCGTAGAGCTCGTCGGCTGCATCCAAACGCTCTCGCACCTCTCAAGGCTCCTGCAATGGGACGCCTTCGCCGATATCGCAAACGACAGCGCCACCCTGCTCTGCGATGAGGAGAGGACCTACGAATTTATCGAGAACTGCATCCGAGCGATCTCGGAGAGCATCCGCTCACGCACGATCCATATCGGTCTTGACGAGGCCTTCGACGTTGCCGGCGGCCGTTACAAAAAAATTCACGGCGCGAGTGACGGGCTCTCCGTCTATACCCGACACGTGCGCCGCGTCTACGCTATCTGCAAAAAATACGGCCTCTCTCCGATGATGTGGTCGGACTGCTTCTTCCGCTATTCGATGAAGGAGCCCTCCTACGGCATCCAGTATTCGGCAAACGAGCCGATCCCCGAGGCGATCCTTGCCGCCGTGCCGCGCGATCTCGGTATGGTGTATTGGGAATACGAGGAGCAGAGCGAGGCGGTCTACGATGCGATCATCAAGGCACACGCGCCGCTTGGCGGCGCGGTCACGGTGGCGACCGCGGCGTGGACCTGGGACGGCCAGCTTCCGTATATTGATTACACCTTCAAAACGCAGGTGCCCGCCTTGGAGGCGGCACTGAAAAACGGCATTCGCTCGGTGCTTTGCACGGTATGGCAATGCGGCGGCCACGCAGGGGATTATTTCTTCACCCTCCCCTCGCTTGCGCTCTACGGCCAATACGCCTACGAGGGCGCGGATACACGCGAGGCGGCGGTGGCAGAGCTGCTGGAAAGCACCGCCTCGCTTTCGCTCTCTGCCCTGCGCCTTTGCGATATCTACCACGATCCGCGCCGCTTCGTCTTTCACGGCGGCGAGAAGTATCTGACGGCACCCCTCTTAGTCAACACGCTTTGCTCCACCGAAAACCCCGCAGAGGCATATCTCGGGGCGGCAGAAAAAATGCGCAGCTACAAAAGCGAGCGCTTCGGCATGCTCTACTCCTTTGCCGCCGACCTTCTGGAGCTCACGGGGCTGAAATGCGAGCTGCTGAACACCCTCGCGCCCGCCTATAAGGCAGGTGACAGACAAGCCCTTCGGATATGCACCGAGGAGAAGCTGACGCGCGTGCTCGCGCTCCTTCTATCTCTGCGTGAGCAGAGGCAAAAGCGATGGCTCGAGGTGCAGAAGCCCTACGGCTTCTTCGCCATTAACCAGAACTACGGCAGAGCGATCGCAGAGATGGAATACACCCTTTACCGCCTGCGCTCCTACCTCTCGGGCGAGGTGGATTTTCTCGAGGAGCTCGAGGCCGAGATCCTACCCTTGCAGTACGCAGACGATAAAAAATCCAACTACGATCATATTTAAACACCGTTTTTGCAAATAATTATTTGCATTATGTAAAAAGCAAAGAGCAGATACGCAAGAAAGCCATCTTTTGTATCTGCTCTTTTTTGTTGGTTCTGTCTAACCTTAAGCGAGGATCTCGCCGACGAAATACGCCTGCGTATCCGCGCGGCGACCCCTTGCATCCTCCACGAAGATACGGAAATATCCGTCGTCTTCACGGAGCTCGAACTCTGCCGAGCAGAGGGGCTCGCCTTCCTTTTTAAGGACGGCGGCGTGCCGCCTGCCCTCGGTGGTCATACCGATCATCGCGGCGTCGGAGCACTCGATATGCACCCTGCCGTCCTCCACCCACAGAGAGTGGATCAGCGGTCCGCGCGAGGCATAGAAGCGCCCCGAAAGAAGGCCGTCGATGATATTCTCATAGGTCAGGGAGGGTGCGTTGACCATCACGAACGCGCCAAGGCTCCCCTCTTCCCTGTGATTATCGTCACCCACGGTGAGGAGGATGCGCTTTCCGTCGCGCAGAAAATCGTCGTGCACGCCTATATCGTACTCGTAGATGCCCTCGGTATGGCAGGCGTGGTTATAGACCTCGACCGCCCAGAGCCCCTCGTACTGCGAATACTGCTTATAATTCTCCAGCGACCAGCGCGGATGGTTATAGGCGACGAAGAAGCCCCTCTCGTTCGCGATACGGATAAAATCGTTGATCCCCTCGCCCGAATATACTCTTTTATAGCCGAGATCGTACTTCTTCAGCTGTTCGCGGCGCGCGCCCTTCGAATACTTATCGTATACGGGGCTGTAGCAGACCTGCTCCGTATTGTCCTGCCGCTTTGCATAGAGATTCAGGTGGCAGACCTTCATCCTCTGATTGACGAGGGTGGACTGCTCGGGATGCTCCTTGATGGCGCATTCCATGCTCGTGATGGTGATGAAATCCGCATCGTCAAGATATGCGTGCGCATTCAGATGATCGTGATCGGTGATCGCAAGGAAGCTGTAGCCGTTCGCCTTATAAAGCGCCTTCAGCTCCTCGGGGGTCTGCTTGCCGTCGGAGCAGGTGCTGTGGCAATGCATATTGCCCTTGTAGTACCCGACCGCGGCATTCAAAAGTATCTTTTTCATTTGATTTTTTACTGTTTTCTCTTTTTTTGTTATCTGGAAATTTCGGAAAAATCCGAATCGGTGCTGCCGGGCTCATCCAGCTCGTCGCCCATCGGCACGCCGCAATAGTCGCACCTCTTGTCCTTATTGCCGTCCTCGTGATGGTTGTTGGGCGGCAACACGCAGGGCACGGCCTCGGCGCACCAGTCGCACCTCAGATCGTGGTTTTCGTCCTTATGCGTGCAGGCAACCGCCGCGCCGCAATAATCGCACTTTCGGTCGTGGTTATCGTCCTTATGATCGGTGCAGGGGATCTCTCTGCCGCAGGTGTCGCATTTCTGGTCGCGGTTTCCGTCCGTGTGTGCGGGGCAGGCAAGCGCCGTACGGCAAACGTCGCAGACAATGTCCTTGTTCTCATCGGTGTGCGCGATGCAGAGCCCGTCCGCTTTGCAGACGTCGCAGAGCAGGTCCTTGTCCTCGTCCTTATGCACGGTGCAGACCCCGCAATAGTCGCAAAGCAGATCGCCGTTTTCATCCCCGTGCGAAAGGCAGGCGACCTTCGCCTTGCACCAGTCGCAAACGAAGTTATGATCCGCGTCCGCATGCTCGGTGCAGGGCACCGCCTGCTTGCAGACGTCGCACTTCTGATCGTGATCGGCGTCCTTATGCGCGGTGCAGGCCGGCGTGGGCGCGCAGGCAGCCAGCATAGCGGCTGCCATCAGCGCGATCAGAAGAAGCGAGATGATTCTCGTATATTTTTTCATTTTCATTCTCCTTTCGATGCATACCACTGCTGCGCGTAATATGCGACCGTATACATCGCATCCGCGAACGGGCGCACCGCCGCGGCTACCTCGGCTCTGTACGCGCCGAGCGAATAGGTATAGCTCTCGGAGCCGACCGTGAGCGTGATCTCGCCCGCGAGCGAATACAGAGGCAGATCGGCAAAGACCGCCGTGCCGCCTTCCAGCGTTGCCACTCTTCTCTCTCCGTCCGCCGTTTCGAGAACGACCGTCTTACCCGCCGTACCGCTCACCTTAAGAACGACGCCGCTGTTGTATTCAAAGCTCGCGCCGCTCAGAGCGCCGCCGAAGGAGGGAGCCTCCTCCGCCTTGGGCGCGTGGCTCACGTAGCCCTGCGGTGCCGCCACGGGAAGTGTCTCGCCCGCAGCCACCTCTGCGAAGTCCACAAGCGCGTAGAGAAGCTTCTTTTCCTCCGCACTGACGCTCTGGCTCTCCAGCAGGCCGTTGATGTAATTCAGAAGGTTCAGCATCACCCTCTCACTTCTCGATGCCGTCTTGACCGTCAGCTCCAGGCTGCCGGCGAGCATCGCGGGGGTGATCGGTGTCTGCACGATATAGTAGCCGCCCTTATAATCCAGCGCGGTACCGATCGCGACCGTCTTACCGCCGACCGTGATCTCGGTGATCGGAGAATCCATCGGGATCCAGAGATTGAGCTTCGGCTGCGCGACGAGGGAAAGGTTGACACGCATCGCACCGGGCGCCAGGCTCACGCAGGCCGCCGTCAGACGGTTGTTGCTTGCCTCCACCAGGCGTCTGCCGTAGGTAAATACGAAAATGCCGTCCACCACGAAGTCGGGCTGGCAGGCCATCGAGCCGCGGATCCAGGTCTCCTCGATCGTCTCGACACCCGATGCGCCGCCAAGGAAGGACACCTTCGCGGTATCGTCGGGCCTTGCATACGCCCATACGGGAAGATATACGAGCTTGCCGTCCTTATAGAACTGCGCGCTGCTGCGCACGAGCGCCTGACCGGCGGGAACGTCTATGCCGTAGAACTTGGCAAGCATCTCCATCGTGGAGAAGCCGGTGGTGCCAAAGGTGATCTGCACACCGCCGATCTCGGGATTCTTCTCCGCCTCCACGCCGAAGAAGGAGCAGTTGCCGAAGTTCACGACCTGCTCTGCCGTCGCGGTGTTCACGGGCACGCCCTCGCTGTTAAAGCAACCGAACGCACGCGCGCTTACGCCCTCGCCCGCATAGAAGGAGCAGGAGCCGATGGCGGCGGACGCCGCCACGTGGCTTTGCGTTCCGATCGCTACGGGGATCGCGCCTGCCGTTTCGGGCGCAAAGACGATCTTTGCATACTCAAGCACCGCCGCATTTGAAAGGAGGAAGGCGGCGCCGTTGCCCTTATAAATGAAGGTGCAGTTCTTCGCGCGGAGCTCGGCGACGTCCGTCGCGCCCTGCGCCATGGGGTAGCCAAGGAAGAAGCTTCCCTTGGAGATATAGGTGATATTCGCGCCGGAATAGGTCTCGCCGTTCTTCGTCGTGTAATCGCCGAGCGTAAGCTTACCGGATCTGCCGACGTGTGCCAGCGAGAAGATCGGGTAGTCCGACAGATTCTCGTACACCGCGCCGGGACGGGAGGAATACAGAGAGAACTCCATCTTATCACCGATGCGATGCACCGCGCCGGTGACGGTCGCATTCTCGGCGACCGTGATGCAATAGCCGTTCATATCGAGGGTGAGATTGCCCTTGGTGCCGAAGTCAACGTTCTGCGAAAGAACGATATCCGTCAGCAGCGTGATCGAGCCCTCGGAAAGGCTGCCGAACTTCTGCGCAAAGCCTCTGCCCGTCTCCTCGGGGGTATTTCCGACGAGGCCGTAGCCCTCGGAGCCGTTTGACATCGTGTAAATAAACGCAAAGGGAACTCTCTTGTTGTAGAACACGCCCTTCGCCACGTAGGTCTGCCCTGCCATAAGCACCTCGGGCAGGCCGAGATACTCGCCCTCGGTCTCTACGTAGCGCTCGGTCGCGGTGATGACCGTCTTGTCCTGCACGAAGGGGGTCGCGCCGCTCTCCCAATAGGTAGAGTGCGTCTTGTTATCCTCCACGTGCTGCACGCAGGCGACCTCGCTCGCGGGGCGGATCGCGCAGATCGCTGCCACCGTGAAGGGATTGCCGAGATCGTCGATCAGCGTTCTCGTCTTGGTCGGCGCCTTCAGATAAGAGATATAAGCAGGCGCGTCAATCGTGCCGAAGTTCTCGTCCGTGCCGACGGAGAAGGCCGTCTCGCCCGTAAACGAGCAGAAGAGATACGCGCCGTACTGCTTGACGGGAATGCCGTAGAACTCGCAGTCCACGAAGCGAAGCGGATACTTCACCGCCTGTTCGACCACAGCGGTCTCCTTGCCGTTGTTATCACGCAGCTGCAGCTCGTTGAAGAGCTTGGTGCCCTGCTGATTTACGTGGAAGGAGCAGTTTACGAATTTCGGATTCGAGCTGTGGCTCTGCGACTCGTTCTTCCAGCCCGACATACGCCCGCCCTCAAAGAGGATCACGGCGCCCGACTGATCCGCAAGATAAAACTCGCAGTTCTTTATCTCATGCAAGCGGTGAGAGACCGTGATAAACTCGGGGTTCGGACCCGCCTGGTAATAACGGCCGCCCCAGAGGTATACGCCGCCGCCGTAGTTGACGTGCGCCACTCTCTTGCCGTAGACCGAAAGGTTCTGACCGTATCTGACGGTATCGCCGTCCGGCTCGCCGACGTAGACCGTGCTGTCGTCATCCGAATAGAACACGGCCTCGGACTTCGTGCCCGAGAATACGCCGCCGGGAACGGAGGAATAGAACCACAGACGCATGCTGTAGGGCGTGCAGGCCATCGAGCCGAAGTGGAAGGACTCGGAGGAACCGATCTCCAGCGTCTGTCCGTTCAGATCGAAATAAACGCTCGCGCTCGTGCCCACGCACTTGGGATTGCCGTCCTGATCGTAGGTTCCGCGGAAGGTACGGTCCTGGCACATTACCATCGCCGTGCCCGACTCGTTGGGAAGCTCCCAATCCTTGGAGGCGGCGCCCCATCTCGGGTCGAACTTCGCGGGAGAAAAATCCTCGTAAAGCTTGATCCTGAATACGTTGTCGATTTGGCGAAGGAAACGGTAGCGCGGCTCGCCGAACTCTTTGACGAACTCCTCGCCGCCGGTGTTGGAGCGGCTGAGATAGGTGATCAGGCTCTCCTGATCGTAGCCGTAGATCAGAAACTCGCCGCGCATTTTTTCGGGCACGGTCTCGTCCACGATGCTCTCGTGAACGGTGTACCACACCTTCTCGGTGCCGAAGGTACCGACGATGTCTGCCACCACGGTCTTGCCGAGCATCTGTTCGGTCACCGTCATACCGCCGAGAGCCTTACCGTCCAGCGTAAAGCTCCAATCGGCGCCCTCGCTGACGGTGTAAACGTAAGCGTCGCCGCTTTCGTTGCGTCTTGCAAAATCCTTGGGAACGGGGATCGGAACGATCGTCTCGCCGAGAGCGAAGGTCTCTTCCGTGCCGTCCGCATACGCGACCGTCACGCTGTCTGCCGCGGGGGTGCCCTGTGCGGTCGCAAGAAGCACCGTCACGAGCGAGGCAAGCAGAAGACAGAGCGTGAAGAGAAGTGCGATGCGCGTCTTTCTGTTTTTCATTTTTTTCTCCTTATAATTATATTTTTTTCTGTTAAATAATAGTGACATATTATATTATATCACGCGCAGTGCGGCGGTTGCAATATTCAAAACGCCGAATTTTAAAATGCAAAATTGGTTCTATTCACCAAAGCGATTGCGCGCGGGCGAATAATTTTTATTTTTTGTGTCCGAAAGCACCCCAAACCTTGTTTTTTCTCTTGACAAAAGGCGCACGCGTGTGATAAAATGGAGAGTAATAAAAATATATTATGAATAGGAGAGAGCACAATGGCAACTATCTTTTCCGAACCCTCACATACCTTCAGCGAGTATCTTCTGATCCCCGGATACACCGACGAGCGCTGCATTCCCGCAAACGTTTCGCTCCGCACCCCCCTCGTCAAGTACAGGAAGGGTGAGGAGGAATGCCCCATCAGCCTGAACATCCCGATGACGAGTGCGATCATGCAGTCGGTATCGGACGACGGGCTTGCGATCGCGCTTGCGAAGGAGGGCGGCCTTTCCTTCATTTTCGGCTCGCAGAGCATTGAGGACGAGGCGGCGATGGTTGCACGTGTAAAGAACTATAAGGCGGGCTTTGTTGTCAGTGACTCGAACCTCACGCCCGAGAATACCCTTGCCGACGTGCTTAAGCTCGTCGAGGAGAAGGGGCACTCCACGATGGCTGTGACCGAGGACGGCACCGCAACCGGCAAGCTGCTCGGCATCGTGACCGGCAGAGACTACCGCGTCAGCCGTATGGATACCTCCGAGAAGGTCAAGACCTTTATGACGCCTCTCAAAAAGCTCGTGACCGCACCCGAGGGCACCACGCTCAAGGAGGCGAATGACATTATCTGGGAGCACAAGCTCAATTCCCTTCCCATCGTGGACAAGCAGGGCTGCCTCAAATATTTCGTATTCCGCAAGGACTACGCGCAGCATAAGGAGAACCCCCAGGAGCTTCTCGATAAGAACAAGAGCTACCTCGTCGGCGCGGGCATCAACACCCTCGACTACGAGAAGCGCGTTCCCGCTCTCATCGAGGCGGGTGCCGACGTGCTCTGCATCGACTCCTCCGAGGGCTATACCATCTGGCAGAAGAAGACGCTCGACTTCATCCGCGCAAAGTACGGTAACACCGTGAAGGTCGGTGCCGGCAACGTCGTGGACCGCGAGGGCTTCCTCTTCCTTGCCGAGGCAGGCGCAGACTTCGTCAAGATCGGTATCGGCGGCGGCTCGATCTGCATCACCCGTGAGCAGAAGGGCATCGGCCGCGGTCAGGCAAGCGCCGTGATCGAGGTTGCCGAGGCAAGAGACGAATACTTCAAGAAGACCGGTATCTACATTCCGATCTGCTCCGACGGCGGTATCGTGCACGACTATCATATGACCCTTGCGCTGGCAATGGGCGCAGACTTTATGATGCTCGGCCGCTACTTCGCGCGCTTTGACGAGAGCCCCACGCCGAAGCTGATGGTCAACGGTCAGTACGTGAAGGAGTATTGGGGCGAGGGCTCCAACCGCGCACGCAACTGGCAGAGATATGACCTCGGCGGTAAGGCGAAGCTTTCCTTCGAGGAGGGCGTTGACTCCTACGTTACCTACGCAGGCTCTCTGCACGACAACGTGGAGAAATCGCTCTACAAGGTAAAGTCCACGATGTGCAACTGCGGCGCGATCTCCATCGAGGAGCTGCAAGAGAAGGCAAAGATCACGCTCGTTTCCGCAACGAGCATCGTGGAGGGCGGCTACCATGACGTAACGCTGCGCTCCGCATCCATCAAATAAAAACGAAGAACGGTTTAAAAAAATGAATCACGTATTTGTGCCGAAAGGCTATCAGAGCTCGCCCGACGTGTACCGTACGCAGAAGGCGATCTCCTTCATCAAGCAGACCTTCCAGGAAAGGCTTGCCGCCGCGCTGAATCTCAAGCGCGTGTCCGCGCCGCTTTTCGTGGATGAGAATTCGGGACTCAACGATAACCTCTCGGGCAAGGAGCGCCCCGTTTCCTTCGATATCCCCGCCGTCGGCGCCAACGCCCAGGTGGTGCAATCGCTCGCAAAATGGAAGCGCCTCGCCCTGAAGGAATATCACTTCTTCGTCGGCAACGGCCTTTACACCGATATGAACGCCATCCGCCGCGACGAGGAGCTTGACAATATCCATTCGATCTACGTCGATCAGTGGGACTGGGAGAAGGTCATCTCCCGCGAGGACCGCACGAGAGAGTATCTCGTTTCGGTCGGGCATGCGATCGTGAACGTCATCTGCGACACGAGCGACCATCTGCGCATCGACCATCCGGGCTACGGCATTCCGCTCTGCCGCGAAATGGCGGTGATCACCACGCGTGAGCTCGAGGCGCTCTACCCCGCCCTCACCCCCAAGCAGAGGGAGGATGCCTTCCTGAAGGAAAAGAAGACCGCAATGATCCTCCAGATCGGCGTTCCGCTCTCGGACGGCAAGCCCCACGACAGCCGCGCGCCCGACTATGACGATTGGGAGCTCAACGCCGACATTATGTTCTATAACCCCGTTCTCGACCGTGCCTTCGAGATCTCCTCGATGGGCATCCGCGTGGACGAGGAGTCTATGGCCCGCCAGCTGAAGGTGGCAGGCTGCGAGGACAGAAGAGAGCTTCCCTTCCACAAAATGCTGCTCGCGGGCGAGCTGCCTCTGACCATCGGCGGCGGCATCGGCCAGTCGCGCCTTTGCATGCTGATGATGGGCTGCGCCCACATCGGTGAGGTGCAGTGCAGCGTTTGGGACAAGGAGACCGTCGAGACCTGCAAAAAGGCAGGAATCAAGCTTCTTTAACTGTTTTTTTGACAACAGTTATTTACAAAATGCACACAAAAAGCGCCTCTGCGATCGTTTTCCGCGGAGGCGCTGATTTTAAGAAGGAAGGCATAAAAATGGATATAAACGTACTTTTCCCCGAGAACGAAAAGCCCCTCGACCGTCTGATCGACGACGGCGGCTTTGCCGCGATCTTCCGCACCTTCGCCTGCATTGGCGACAGTCTTTCCTCAGGTGAATTTGAAAGACTTCTCAAGGACGGATCGCACGGCTATTATGACTTTTACGAATACTCCTGGGGGCAGTACATGGCAAGAGCCATGGGCGCAAAATGCTATAACTTCTCGCGCGGCGGTATGACCGCAAAGGAATACTGCGTAAATTGGGCAAAGGAAAACGCGGCCTTCGATCCCGAGAAGGCGGCGCAGGCGTATATCATCGCAATGGGCGTAAACGACGTCTCGCGGATGCTGAAGGGTGAGCTGGAATTCGGTGACCTCTCGGACATCGACCTTGAAAATCACGAAAACAACAAGGACACCTTCGTCGGCTACTACGCAAAGATCATCCAGATCTATAAAAAGATCTCGCCCGACGCGCATTTCTTCCTGATGACAATGCCGCGCGGCGGAGGCTGTGACAGCGGCGAGCGTGGACGTCTGAACGACCTTCACCGAGAGCTGCTGATCAAGCTTTGCTCCCTCTTCGAGAACACACATCTTCTCGACCTGCGCACCTACGCGCCCATCTACGACGAGGCGTTTTACGAGCGCTTCTTCCTTCTCGGGCATATGAACCCGATGGGCTATATCCTCACCGCGAAAATGACGCTCTCCTACATCGACTACATCGTCCGCCACGATATGAAGGCCTTCCGCGGCGCAGGCTTCATCGGCTCGAAATACCGCGTGCAGAAAGATATCTAAGCGCCGATTTACATAAAATTTAGGGAACATTTTAACACAAATTAGGTGTAAAGTAAACATAAAATAAGTTCAAAATGAGGTTTATATGGCAACAAAAAGCTTATCCATAAGAATCGAAGAGGAAATGCTCGACAAGCTCCACGTCATTGCCGACTATGAGGGCAGGAGCGCAAACAGCCAGATCCTCGTGCTGATCCGCGATCTGATAGAGGCGTACGAGCAAAAGCACGGGCAGATCAAGGTGGGAAAAAGATAAAAAGAAAGAGCAATCACGCGAAAAAAAGATCCCGTACGGGCCGCGCTCCGGAGAAAGGTTCTTATTTTCAAAAAAACAGCTCCCAAAAGCAAAAGTGGAGACACTCTTTGTAGTGTCTCCACTCGTTTTTTATTCAATTACCGCCAAATGCTACACTCTTCGAGAACACACATCTTCTCGACCTGCGCACCTACGCGCCCATCTACGACGAGGCGTTTTACGAGCGCTTCTTCCTTCTCGGGCATATGAACCCGATGGGCTATATCCTCACCGCGAAGATGACGCTCTCCTACATCGACTACATCGTCCGCCACGATATGAAGGCCTTCCGCGGCACAGGCTTCATCGGCTCGAAATACCGCGTGCAGAAGGATATCTAAGCGCCGTTCTTTAACGGATGATAGCAATAGGTTTTCAAAAACGCACGGATGCTTTTATCGTCTGCGCTCTCATAATACTCGACGAGAAGCTGCTTGAACATGGGAACGGTGCTTTCGGGCACCACCATCAGCCCCGCAGCGTGCGCGATCAGATAATGGTTGGCAAAAATGATGGCCGTCCGCTTGTTGCCGTCATTGAATATCTGTGTTCTCATCACGTAAAGCGCCAGATCAATAGCGATATCGATCGGCGCCCCCTCCGCGCGTACGATCCGGTCGATCTCATCCCTCACCTCGAACTCGATGGGAATGGGAGGAACGTAGCTGGAGCCTCCGATCTTCACGGGAACGCCGCGTATGCGGCCGCCCTCACGGTAAAAGCCCTCATTCACAAGGCGCGCCACGTACTGACAAATATAATAGCTTGTGGGAGAGGCGCAAACGTCCGCATCCAGAACAAACTCCCAAGCATGCTTCAGATTCAGGATCTTCTGCACGTCCTGCGCACTCACGCCCATTACCTTGCCGTTATCAATGATCTGCTCAGTATCGGGAAAGGTCGTGGATACCCCCTCCAGCACCGCCTGGTCATAAATGATGGATTTCATATTTGCACGGACAAAATCCATATTCAGTATGATCTCGGGGGAAAGTGCCTCCTGGCTGTAGCCGAGAGCGGCGAGCTCCCGCTCGACCGCACGCACCTGTTTTTTTAGCGTGCGCGTTTCCTTTACACTGCGCAGAAGCGCCGTGTGCAGCTCCTCGGAATAGGCACCAACGTAAGTCGATGTCAGCTTTCCCAGCTCTCGCTTGCGGATATATAAGTATTTGTTTTCGGAAACCTCCTTGATTTCTATGGTGCCGTCATAGGGTATCAGCTTCAGTCTTGCTTGATATTCGGCCTTTGTTCTTAACAGATCCTGTATTCTTTCAAAGCTTTTCTGCATCACAGCCTCCTTATTTAGGGAACTTTTTCACATTTATTATATCAAAAAGTTCCCTAAATTGCAAGAGATTATACGTTTTTTATAAAAAAAATAAACACACTATACCTTGCATGGCAAGATCATATACAAAAGGGACGAGATTTTCTCGTCCCTTTTGTATATGAAAAAACCGCTTTACGGTAGATATCCCTTTGTAGTGTCTCCACTTGTTTTTTATTCAATTACCACCGAATGCTACATTCTTTTTTTATCCCAAATGCGGCAGCTTTTTTCTCTGTTACAGATGCTTTCCGATCTCGGCGATCAGATTCTGCGCGTAGTGGTCAAAGCCTGCGTCGGTCGGATGCAGACGCAGATCCGCGAACAGCGTATGCTTATGCGGCACGAGCTCCATACCGTCGATCACCGTGATGGCGGGATACGAGGCGATCGCCGCGCGCAAATTCTCAGCCACGGTGGAAAACGCGCCAAAGGGCTTGCTTGCCGTCATATCCTTGCGATAGATAGGCGTAATGGCAAAGATCCTTGCGTTCGGATAATTCTTCACAAGTGCCGAAAAGAACGCACGCGCGGAAGCCATAAAGCTTGCCCCGTTGGTTGTAGACCAATCGTTCGTCCCGTAGGCAACCGTAATAATATCGGGCACAAAATCCGCCTTCTGCTCGGCGAGCGCGGGGAAAAAGATCTCGCCGCCGATCGCCTTATTGCACTCCTCGGCATCCAGCGCCTCGGCGAGCCTTGCGCTGTAACGGTTCATCGGGCGAAGAGCATCGTAGCCCTGCGTGATGGAATCGCCGTAGACGAGCAGCTTCCTTGCAGGCTTCACGGGCGTGATACGCGCGCCGGCATCCAGCGTGAGCGCAAAATCGGTCACCTCGACCGACCAGGGGAAGTAGACCGCCACGGTCTTCTCGCCCTCACCGAGAGAGAATTCCTTTTCAAAGCGGCCGAGCGTAAAGGGCATCTGTGCGGAGGTATAGCCGGCAGGCATCGCCCGCTCGTTGAAGTTTGCAAGACTGCCAAGGTACGCACCGTTCACGGTGACGTCAAAGGCAAAGAAGGTACGCGAGGAGCGCTTCGCGACCTCGGCAGAGAGCGTCATCGCTTGGCTGTCAGTCTTGAAAAGCAGCTTCACGCCCGCCGTGCAAAGCGAGCGGTCGTGATAGGCGGTGCCGAGAGAGGCATCCCTCGCAATATAAAGCGCATCCTCCGCAGGGGTAAAGCGGAAGAAGTGGGGCTTACCGCTCTCCTCTACGATGCGCGCCGCACCGAGAGCGACCGAGCGGATACGGTCTATGTTCAGCTTCATTTTTCATCCTTTCCCTCTCGGGGTGTTATCAAACGGTCTTGATGGCAAAAACGGTCTCCTCACGCGCGGAGAGATCGGCAAGGATCTGTTCCTCCGAGAGCTGCGTCTGCCTTGCGAATACGATAATATTGATGCCGACGTGAGAGGAGTGGCCGCTATTCGGCGTGGTGATCTCCACCTCTTGGATCGGATAGCTCTTTTCGATGGAATCAACGAACGCCTGCACCTCATATACCGAGGCGATCTCCACGTAGAATACGTAGGAAACGCGTGAGAGCTTGTAGCGGTACTCGATCTTCGGCAAAAGCATATTGACGAGGATCGCGATCATCGTGCCAAGCACGCCGCCGACATAAAAGCCCGCGCCGAAGGAAAGGCCGATCGCCGCCGCCGCCCAGAGGCCTGCCGCCGTGGTCAGACCCACGACCTGGCTCTTACCGCGCACCATAATGGTGCCGACGCCGAGGAAGCCGATGCCCGAGATGGTCTGCGCCGCGATGCGCGTCGCATCCGAGCCGAAGCCGAGCGTGCCGACCGTGAAGATACCGATCATGATCGTCAGCGCCGAGCCCGTGCAGACGAGAATATGCGTTCGCATACCCGCCACGCGCCCGTGCTTGCCGCGCTCTGCGCCAAGGATACCGCCCGCCAGGCAGGCGAGCAAAATTCTGATGAATACGGTGATGTGATTGAAGCTACGTAAAAATTCCAAAACGCCCATTTTCACACTCCTATTTATGTATTTTGACTACAATTGTTTTCTTTTTTGTTCTTTATCCACTCCGTGATCGGAAGCTGCGAAAGAATTACGGCAACGAAAACGATCCCGCAGCCGACGATCTCTCTTATCTGCATCCGTTCACGCAAAACCAAGACGCCGCCCAGCACGCCGAAGACCGACTCCATAGAGAACAGCACCGAGGCGACCGCGGGATGCGCGCCCTTCTGCCCGAGGATCTGCAGCGTATAGGCGATGCCGCTCGAGCCGATGCCGAGGAAGAGGATGGGAAGGGTGTTGCGGAAAACAGCCGCCGCCGTCACGCCGCGGTCAAAGATGAGGGCAAGCACGAGGGCGATCACGCCCACCGTGAAGAATTGGATACAGGACATACGCACCCCGTCGCAGCGATCGACGAAGCGGTCGATCACCATAATATGGAAGGCAAAGAGCAGCGCGCAGACCAGAACGAGAAGATCCGAGGGGGCAACCGTGAAGGCATCCCCGATACAGAGGAAGTAGAAGCCCACGACGGCGATCAGAATGCTGATCCACACGTGAAGCGGCGAGCGGCGGCCGAGGAAGAGGCCGTAGATCGGAACGATCACCACGTACAGCGCGGTGATGAACGCGGTCTTGCCCGCATCCGTACCGACGATGCCGAACTGCTGGAACATCGTAGCGGCGGAGAGCGCCACGCCGCAGGCGATACCGCCGATCCACTCGGCGCGGGTAACGTCCAACCCCTTTTTCGAGAAGAGGCGGCGATCGTCGCCGCGCAGGCGGTCAAAGAGCATCGTTACGGGAATGAGGAACAATGCGCCGATGAAGCTGCGCAGGGTGATGATCGTGAAGGGGGGCAGCTCGGTTGCCGCCTTTTGCGCCACGAAGGCGAAGCCCCAGATGGCCGCGGCAAGCAGGCACATCAGGGAGGAAAGCGTTTGTTTTTTCATTTCTTCTGCGGCGCGAGGGCATTTTTCGCGCATTTTTCCTTCTTTTTAAAATAATACATATTGTATCACGCCGCCGCCGCAAAGTCAAGTCTTAATTATGAATTTTTGCTCACTCGTAAAAGCGGAGCGCACCGATCGCGGCACCGACCTTGTGGAAGCGCTCCTTTCGCATCTCGGAGCCGACCGTGGCAAGCGAGCGAAGCTTGACGTAGCGCGCCTCGACGGGGGCAAACTCGGTGATATGCTCGCAGCCGTAAAGCCCGATGCGGTCACGTGCCACGCGCTCGAAGCGGATCGCATCCGTGCTGACGTAATACTCCAGACGGCTGATGAAGGCGGCGTAGCTTTCAAGATCATTGCGGATGGGCTCGTTCGTGAAATAGCCGACCGCCGAGAGCCTGCGCACACGCCCCATATCGATCAGAATCTCGCCGTTCGCATCTCTGAGTTGGCAGTAATCCGCCGTGTTCGTGTGGATGGCGGCAAAGCCGTTCGTCCCGCCGCTGAAGGCCTTGACCTTGAAGTCCGCATCGTTGATCGCCGTCTTTTCGAAGCGGGGACGGGGGCAGGGATCGTATTCCCTTCCGGTATAGATCGGCGCGCTGACGGTCTTTTCGCCGATGCGGCTGTAGAGCCTCAGATAGAAGTAGCGTGCAGTGGCGGAATGCACGGTGAAGTCAAAGTCGTACATATGCTTGCCGACCTCGCGCGCGGCAACCACCTCGCCGTAATCCGAAACCACCTCGGCGTAGACGGTCTCGTCCGCCTCGTTGACAACGTAGAAGGGCTCCTGATGCACGAGAAACTCGTAGGTATCGGTCAGAGGAAGGGTGGTGGCGGGATTTTTGCCGTTGCAGGTATAGAAAAGCTTGACGTTGCCGTTCTCGCAGGCGTAGGTGCGCGCGTTTTGCATCGCGTCAAGCATCAGCTCCTTGCTCCTCCCCTCGGAATAGATAAAGGTGCGCACCGGCATCGCCACCTTGCCCCAGCGCGGCCCGTGATGGTCACTCGCGCCGTAGGGGGATACCTTATAGCCGCAGTCGAGGAAGGTGAAGAAGGCGTGCTCGTTGATCATATTGGAGTCGTTTTTCTCGTTGAAGATCTCCACGCCGCGGATCAGAGCCTTCATTCTTTCGTCGGTCTGATGCACGGGATCGAAGCCCTTCCAGAGCACGGGCGTATCGGTAAAGCCGATGATGTGCGGATGCGCCACGATGGCAAGCCCCATCGGGCTTTCGCCGATATCCGAGAAGAAGGTGTCGAGGCTGTCCGAATAGGAATAGCCCTCCTTGTTGATGACGACGATCTCACCGCCGCCGTTCTCGTCGCGTCCGATGGAATTCTTGTGGTAGAGATCGACCTGCGATTCGCTGCCCGCGAAGGAGGTAAATCCCTCGTCCGTATACGCGTCTGCGGCAACGAAGGTATTGTAAAACTCACCGTCGTCAAGAAGCTCGGTATGATCGGTCACCGTGAAGAAGTCGAAGAACTCCTCGTCCTTGACCTTGGGAAAGACCTCGTAGGGGGTGGCGAGTCCGTCCGAATAGGAGGTATGCGCGTGCGTATCGCCGACGAAGATCCTCCATTTGCCGTCGGGATCCGAGCGCTTCGCCTCTCGTACCGAGACCTCTGCCGCGGCGGTCTCGCCCCCTGCCGTTACGGTGATGCGGGTGCTGCCGACCGATTTCAGAACGAGCAGGTATTTTCCCTCTCCGAGCCGCTTGAGATACGCGATCCCGGGGTTTTCCGAAACGGCGGTGATGCTCCCCTTATCGCTCTCAACGCCAAAGGAAACAACGTCCCCCGCAAAGGAAGCCACCGCGGTTTTTGCGAGCTTTAACATAATACCGTCCTCCGAATGAATAAAGATTACCTATATTATACCGAAAGGAGAGACGGAATGCAAGTGATTTTTTGTATTTTATGCGGTGGGAAGGATCGCCTCGCCGTTATACACGCTCTCAAAGCAATCCGCCGTATCCGCGACCTCAAGGCGCACGCCGAGGATCTTGATATACCGCGCAAAATCGTAGGTGTAGGTAGAGAGTGGGCGCAAAAACACATCGTCCGTCTGCGTGGCAACAAGGATATCCTCACCCTCGAAGCCCACCGCCAGAAGAGAATGATAATACCCCTCGCCCTCGCGCCCGAGCTGGATCACGTCGCCGATCTCCATTTCGTCCGGGCCGCTCTCCCTGCCGAAGGGGCCGACGCCCGCATTGTTCACGATGAAGTTATAAAAATACTCCACCCCCGTCCAGGAGGGTGAGCGGTCGTCGAGGCTCTTATAATACCACCCGAAGGTGGGCGTCTCGTTCATTACGCAGGCGCCCGCGTACACGCATTGGGAAACAAAATTGGTGCAGTTGCCCCCGATACCGCGGAAGTTGCCAAAGAGGGGATTTTGTGAAAACACCCATTTTTTCGCGTAGAGCAGGGCGCGCTCTCTTTCGTACGGCTTGATAACCAGCATAGCATCTCCTTTACCGCGTTTTTTTCTCTTACACATTCTATGAAAAAATTTTTTCTCCGTGCAAAAAAATTCTTGCAATTGCGCGCGCGTTGGTGTATAATGAAAAAGTAAAAAAATAATCCGAAAAAAGGAGACAGATATGGCAAACGAAAAAAGACCGGAAAATATGGAAAGAATCACGACCCCCGCACTCGCCGAGGCCTTCATTGAGGCAGAGATCGCAAAGGTGCGCGCGCAGGTAGGAAACAAGAAGGTGCTCCTCGCCCTCTCCGGCGGCGTAGACTCCTCCGTAGTCGCAGCGCTGCTCATCAAGGCGATCGGCAAGCAGCTCATCTGCGTGCACGTCAATCACGGCCTGATGCGTAAAAACGAATCCGAAAACGTGATCGAGGTATTCAAGAACGGTCTGAACGCCAATCTGATCTACGTGGATGCGACCGACAGATTTCTGAACCTTCTGGCAGGCGTATCCGATCCCGAGAGCAAGAGAAAGATCATCGGCAAGGAGTTTATCGAGGTGTTTGCCGACGAGGCAAGAAAGCTCGAGGGCGTGGAGTTCCTCGCCCAGGGCACGATCTACCCCGATATCCTCGAGAGCATCAAGGCGGCAGAGGGCAAGAAGGCAGTCAAGTCGCACCACAACGTCGGCGGTCTGCCCGAGGATCTCAAATTCTCGCTCGTCGAGCCCATCAAGCTCCTCTTTAAGGACGAGGTCCGCGTTGTCGGCGAGGCGCTCGGTCTTCCCCACGCGATGGTATACCGTCAGCCCTTCCCCGGCCCCGGCCTCGGCGTGCGCTGCCTCGGCGCGATCACGCGCGACCGTCTTGCCGCGCTTCGCGAGGCAGATGCGATCCTTCGCGACGAGTTTGATAAGTGCGGCCTTGCCGAGAAGGTATGGCAGTACTTCGTCGTGATTCCCGACATCAAGAGCGTCGGCGTGAAGGATGACAGCCGCTACGAGGGCTGGCCCGCGATCCTCCGTGCCGTCAACACCAAGGACGCCATGACCGCCACGATCGAGCCCATCCCCTACGACGTGCTCGCAAGGATCACCGCCCGCATCACGGGCGAGGTCGAGGGCATCAACCGCGTTCTCTACGACATCACACCGAAGCCTACGGGAACGATCGAATGGGAATAAGCCGCAGGCTTATTCCCATTCGATCAACTATGATTGCCCTTCGGGCAAGTTATTAGCTATGAGATGCTTCGCATCGTTATGATTGCCTGACGGCAAGTTAAAGTTCCGGGGCAATCATATCATAACGCTTGCATAGCAAGCTCATAACATTTGGCAAGCCAAATTCATAACTCTAAACTAAAAATGCTTTTTTGGAGTTTTATTGTGTCAGATAGAAAAAATAAAGCTTTTAAGTGGCCCGAAGCATTATTCCGGGCCACTTTTTGCATTTTTTGCGTATCTACAATGCGATTATGATTTTTCGATCTTTGATGTTTTTTCCTTCCTATCCGCTACAACCCATATAACGATTGCAATAACAAAAATCATACCGAAATAAAGCAACATTCCATTAGATTTTGGATACGTATCGAATAACGCATTCCAATCGTATATAGCTCCAATAGAATTTATAAACGAGTGGTATGAAGCACAAGCGACAACGCTCTTGGTTGCTTTGTAAATTGCAGCGCTTACAAAAGCCCAAACGAATATCGTAATTGCAAATCCTATCAAGCTATCGCCGTAATGATTTGACGATGGCATAGCCCAAATCGGCAAATGCCATACATACCAAATGACAGCGGTAATAGAAGTTGCAATTGGGAACGGCAATTTCTTTTCAAGCTCGGGTTGCAAAAATCCTCTCCATCCAACCTCCTCCGCTATACCTACAAGTGGTAACATTATGATAAATCCGAGTGGCATCATATACCACGGAGAGCCGTTTGGAACACCACAGCAAAGCGCAAATATTAACGCACCTACACAAAACAATCCTGTAATAATAATTGTCGTCAGCGGTTTAGGAGTATGAATAATTCTCTTGAAATATTCTTTTATAGAGATATTTTCAGTTCTTCGCAAGGTAATCAACAACGCAATAAACGGCGTAGGCGTCGAGAAGAACATACCGATAACGGCATATATCGCATAACCGAGTGTGAGTTTTCCGTTTTCCATATAGGAAATCGACCACGGCTCAAAAAGGAACAATGTTAATTGCACCAATAGAGATACAAATAATGTCCATCCTAAAAATTCTACAATGGGTGCAGGTTTTTCTTTATATTTCCACATGTTTTTTATATACAACCGTCCTTTCATAGTGGATAAAAGCTTATTGTTTCAGATTTACGAAACATTTTGAGGCAATACCTCGCGTCACATAGTATATTGTATCATACGGTTGAATTTTTTTCAAGTAGTTAAACTGACACTTCGCAAACAAAGTATCCGGCACGGATTATTTGATTTGGGGCAGATGCCTAAAGCGATTTGAATTCGATAGTCAAGATGCACGGCTCCGCTATCTTAATGATCTTGACGGTACGATTATTAGCGACTTGATTTTTTTCTTGAGCAAAAAGTATAAGAAGGGGCTGTCTCATTAAGAATTCAAAATAATCAATACAAAATCCGAGGAAATTTAGCCGTAAATACGAACTTAGCAAATTCTTAATGAGAACAGAACCGTGGGGCGAACGGATTTAGGCATAACCGAATAAAAAACAATAAAAAATGAGGAAAACCGCAGGTTTTCGACCTTGATTTCCTCAAATTTGTGATTCATTTCAAAGGGGTACTGTGATCT
>JAGBBQ010000078.1 GCA_017938425.1 Clostridia bacterium
ATCCGGACTTCGGCTGACGGGATGCAGGTCTCCCGCCCGGGGCTGTCTTCGTACCCCCCGTAAGCGGACGTTGAAAGCGCAAAGCAGCAGAGAGGATACCCACCTGTACAAACAGGGTTAAAAATTGCTTTACACGGCCATGCGGGGATCTTTTGATCCGATAAAAAAGGTAGAGGCGCTGGATTGCGTCTCTACCTTTTTTCTTTCTTTATGCCAAAGCTGAAAGCCTCGGTCGGTCAGTTTTTGCTGAATTTTCTCTGCAGAAGCTTCACAAGCTCGACGATCGGAATAACGATGACGCCAAGAGCGATCGCGATCAGATACTCACCGAAGCCGACGCTTGCGAAGCCGAAGGCGTTCGCAAGGAAGGAAACCTCGCAAACGAGCGTCGTAGCGAGCAGCGAGCCGAGACCTGCAAAGAACAGGACCTTGTTCTGCGAGCGCAGCGTGAAGATGCTGCCTCTCTGCGAGCGCATATTGAAGCTATGGAAGATCTCTGCCATAGACATCGTGAGGAACGCCATCGTCATACCGTGCGCGCTGTTCGTGATCTTCCAGTTCCCGGTCTCAACGAAGTGGCCGATAAAGTAGGAGGCGATCGTAAGGATCGTAACGAGCACGCCCTGGTATGCAATATCCACGCCCATACCGCCGGAGAAGATGCCTGCCTTGGCAGCGCGCGGCTTTCTGCGCATAATGTTGGGCTCCGCCCTTTCCGTACCGAGCGCAAGCGCGGGAAAGCAGTCAGTCACGAGGTTGATCCAGAGAAGGTGCACGGGCTTGAGAATGGTAAAGCCAAGCAGGGTCGCAAAGAAGATCGAAAGCACCTCGCTCATATTCGAGCCAAGAAGGAACTGAATTGCCTTACGGATGTTGTCGTAAATGCGTCTGCCCTCCTCGACCGCGCCGACGATGGTCGCGAAGTTGTCATCGGTCAGCACCATATCCGCCACGTTCTTCGTAACGTCCGTGCCCGTGATACCCATACCGACACCGATATCCGCGCTCTTGATAGAGGGTGCGTCGTTTACGCCGTCGCCGGTCATTGCGGTCACGTAGCCCGCCTTGCGCCAGGCGTTAACGATACGGGTCTTATGCTCGGGCTGCACGCGCGCGTACACGCTGATCTGCATAAACCTCTGCTCGAATTCCTCGTCGCTCATATCGTTGAGCTGCGCGCCGCTGATCGCGTAGGTATCCTCGGTGATAATGCCGAGCTCCTTGGCAATGGCAACGGCGGTGTCGATGTGGTCGCCCGTGATCATAATGGGGCGGATGCCTGCGCCGCGGCACTCCACGATCGCGTCCTTCACCTCGGGGCGCACGGGGTCGATCATACCGCTGAGGCCGACGAAGCAAAGTGCGTTCTCCAGCGTATCCGCATCGTAATTTTCGGGCTTGGTCTCCCATACGCGCATCGCGCAGGCAAGCACGCGCAGTGCCTTGTCTGCCATCGCCTTGTTGGCGGCGAGGATGGAGGCCTTGTATTCCTCGGTCATCGGAACGGCCTTGCCGTCCGCAAGATAATGCGTGCATCTGCCGATCACCACGTCGGGCGCACCCTTGGTGTATTGGATGAAGCCGCCCTCGGTCTTATGCACGGTGGACATCATCTTTCTGCCGGAATCAAAGGGTGCCTCGCCCGCGCGGGGGAAGCTTTCCTTCAGATCGTACTTTTTCATACCGAGCTTATCCGCCCAGACGACGAGCGCCGCCTCGGTCGGCTCGCCGGTCACGCCGCCCTCGCGGTCGATCTCGGCGTCGCAGCAAAGCGCCATAGCGGAGGCGAGCTGCTTCTCGTTTTCGCCGAAGAAGTCAACCACCGTCATCTTGTTCTGCGTGAGCATGCCCGTCTTATCGGAGCAGATGATCTGCGCGCAGCCGAGCGTTTCCACCGCGGTCAGACGGCGGATGATCGCATTGCGGCGCGACATATTCGTAACGCCCATGGAAAGAACGACCGTAACGACCGCCGCAAGTCCCTCGGGAATGGCGGCAACCGCAAGCGATACGGCAACCATAAAGGAGGGAAGCACGGTCTCGTTAAAGCTGAAATTTTCTGCGCGGATGACCTGAACGCCGAAAACGACGATGCAGATGCCAAGCACGAGCCAGGTCAGGATCTTCGAGAGCTGATGCAGCTTCATCTGCAGGGGTGTCTCGCCGTCCTCTGCCTGCTGGAGAGCGCCGGCGATCTTACCCATCTCGGTATCCATACCGGTGGCGGTCACCACCGCCGTACCGCGGCCGTAAACCACCGTTGAGCCCATATAGAGCATATTCTTGCGGTCGCCGAGCGGCACGTCCTTCTCACCCTCGCGAAGATTGATGATATCAATGAACTTCGTTACGGGAACGGATTCGCCCGTCAGCGCCGCCTCCTCGACCTTGAGGCTTGCGTTTTCAAGGATTCTCGCATCCGCAGCAACGGCATCGCCTGCCTCCAGCAGGATGATATCGCCGACGACGAGATCCTCGCTGTGCACGATCTGCACCTTGCCGTCACGCAGCACCTTCGATGTCGCGGCTGACATTTCCTGCAGCGCCTCGATCGCCTTTTCCGCCTTGCTTTCCTGGTAAACACCAAGCACCGCGTTCACGATAACCACCGCAAGGATGATGATCACGTCCACGAAGCTTTCGTTTTCCACCGCGGCAAGCACGCCGCTGATCAGCGCCGCCGCCAGCAGGATGATGATCATCGGATCGCACAGCTGCTCAAGAAAGCGCCTCAGAATGGATTTGCCCTTTGCCGCGGCAAGCTTGTTCTTGCCGTTTGCCTCAAGGCGTCTTGCTGCCTCCTCGGAGGAAAGACCGTCTCTTTGGCTTTCCACAGCCTTCAGGACCTTGCCTTCGTCTTCACAGTAAAACTTCAATTTAAGGAACCTCCTATATAAAAAATATTGAACAAAAAAAGAAAAAACGAGAACTATCTTTGAAAAAGATAAGTCTCGTCAATTAAGGTAAAGCCAAGTATATCTGTGATGTTGACCTTACCGCACGTGTATGTGCCGACTACTCCCTTATACGGAAATATCGTATCCAATTGTGAAATATATAATACCACAAAAACGGGCGCGTGTCAAGTGTAATTAAAAAAATGAAGGAAAAATCAAGGAAAAACAACAGAAATTTCCTCGCCCGACAGGTATTGACATTTTTCGCAGGGTATATTATAATTAAATTATTAAAATTAAGGAGTGCTTTCGATGAACGAATATATTGCAAAGAGGATCGACCGTGAGATGACGGTTGAGGACGAAAGATGGGAGAGGGTAGAGAAGATCCCCTTCACCTATACCTGGGACGGATACCGTCCCATTCCGTACGCCGCCGAGGCGGCAATGGTGCATAGCGAGGCGGGCATTACGGTGCTTCTTTCCACCACGGAGTGGCCGATCCGCGTCACCGAGATGGAAAACGGAGGCCGCGTCTGCGTGGATAGCTGTCTCGAATTTTTCTTCACGCCGAACGAGCGTGAGCAGAAATATATCAACCTTGAAATCAACCCCGCAGGCACCCTGCACTTCAATATCGGCGAGGGGCGCGGATCGAGATCCAAGGTCGACTTTGCGGATAAGGGTGTGCGTGTGCGCACTCTGATCTGTCACTCGGAGGGCTGGAAGGCGATGATCTTCGTTCCGTATTCGTTGATCGATGCGCTTTACGGAAAGCACGAGAGCGTATTCAAGGCGAATTTCTATAAATGCGGTGACCTGACCGTCAAGCCCCATTACGCCACGTGGAACCCAGTTCTTACCGAGACGCCGGACTATCACCGCCCCGAATACTTTGGAAGAGTCATTCTCAGCGAGGAAAAGGTATAAAACGAAAATTGCGTGCCGAGGTCGGTTGGATTTCGGCACGCAAAATATATTTAGAAAGCATAAGTAAAAGGTCGTATCAGAGCGTTTCGAGCATTCGGATAAAAAAGAGGGTAACGTCGTGCTTCTGCTCTGCACGCACGGCAACGCTCTCGAATTCCGCTTCCTTTTTCGGGAGCTTTTCGAGAATGCCGTCCGCCTGCTCGCAAGAGAGGCCGAAATAGAGAAGGATCTTGCGTACGGTTTTTCGGTCGCCCAGGGTCCTTTCTCTGAAAAGATTGATCCTGCCGGCATACTCGCTCGCAAAGGGAAGCGCCGCCGCGCCCTCGTCGCTTTCGTAGAGCTCCACGGTGAGATGCCGCTTCGCCGCTAAGGTGAGAACGAGGGTCTTGCCCTCCTCGATCGTAGCCCTGTCACGCGAGGAGAAGCGCCCCAGCTGGCGGATCTCATCCTTTGAGATCAGAACCGCGCGGAAAAAGTAGATCACGATAAAGACGCATACGCCGCCGATCAGGATCTCGAGAGGGTAGAACTTCACGACCGTGGGTGCGCTGTCGTGCACGGAGATAACGATCCCGAGAAGCACGAGCAGAGGGATCTCGGTCAAAAAAACGCGAAGCCTTGTGCTGAATAAAAAGATCTTTTTCATAGTAACCTCAAAGTCATTTTTCTCAATTGTAGCATAAAACCGCAGCGAAAGCAATAGCCAAACTGTAAACATAAAGCACGCGCCCGCAAAAATGCGAGCGCGTGCCGATCAGCCGTAAATACTCGAAAGAGACCTCAGCTCCTTGTAGAGGCGGTCCAGCTCTTTTATTTTATTCAGATAGGAAATGCTGATGCGAACGGCACCTCTGCCCTCCGTCAGCACGCGGTGGATGCGCGGCGCGCAGTGAAGCCCGTCGCGCACGCAAATGCCGTGCGCATCCAGATAGGCGCTGACCGTGGCGTTGGGTGCAAAATCGGTGCGGAAAGAAACGATTCCGTGTCCTTTTTGCGAGAGCGGGGAAATGCCGCCGACAGCATCGAGGCGCTCGTAAAGCGCCTTTGTAAGATAAGCGATCCTTTCCTCCACCGCTTCGATCCCGATATCGGTAATATAGCGAACGCCGGCAGAAAGCGCCGCGATCGCAGGTGTGGCAAGCGTGCCCGCCTCCATCCGCTCCGGCAAAAGCGCGGGCATCTCGGTGCTCTCGGAATGGCTTCCGCTGCCGCCGTAGGCGAAGGGAGTATAGCTCCCCTCGGTCACAAAAACGGCGAAGCCGGAGCCCTGCAGGCCGAACAATGCCTTATGCCCGGGCGCACAAAGAATGTCGCAAAGGCTTCCGTCAAGCGCGAGCGGCTTATGCCCGAGCCACTGCGAGCCGTCAAGGATCACGCGCACGGCGGGATGCCTTTTTCGGTATTCTCGCAGGGAAGAAAGGGGAAAGCATTCTCCCGTGACGTTGGAGCATAGGGAAAGCACCAAAAGGTCGGTTTCATCCTCGGTCACGCTCTCCATTGCTCTGAGGATGTCCCCCCGCGCGGGAAATTCGCTGTGTGTCGCGCCCTCGCCTTCGAGTGCCGCGATCGGGCGGATGACCGAGTTGTGCTCGGCATCCGAATAAATGATATGCCGCGGGCGCGGCGTCACCGATCGGATCGCCATGTTCAGAGCGTAGGTCGCATTCTGGGTGAAAACGATCCTCTCGGGGTATGGGAAGGAGAGAAGCGCGCAAAGCGATTCTCTTGCCTCGTAGATCCTTTCTGCCGCGCGTAAGGACAGCAGGTGGGACGAGCGCCCGGGATTGCCGCCCGCAAAGCGGAGCGTATCGCGCAATGCCTTGTATACGCATTTCGGCTTCGGATAGGTCGTTGCCGCATTGTCAAGATATATCATATCGCACCGTCGCGCCATTGCTCGTAAGCGAGGCCGATCCCTTCCAGCGTCGCCATAGCGGTATAGAGATGCTGTCTTTCAAAGGAAACCGCATAGCGGCAGCCCCTGCCGATCTGCATAGTATTCACTTTTTTAAGTGAAGAGCGTATTCCTACGGCCGAGAGCGCCCTTCGCGCCTTGATCGCGTAGGTAACGGAATCCACCAGAAGCGTAGCGGTATTCATACTCTCACTTCCTCCTTGCCCTACGGTAGTAGGACATTATCATTATATGTGAAATAAAGAAAAGGGACAGAAAAATGAAGCTTAAAAATCTAACCGTCGCGATGCTGCTGCTCGTCTTGCTTTTTGCCCTTGGCGGCTGCGCAAAGAAGAGAACGCCTTACATAGGCGAGAACGGAAACTGGTGGGTAGGGGATACCGACCTTGGGGTCGCAGCACAGGGACCGCAGGGAGAAGCGGGTCCGGCAGGCGAGAAGGGGCCGCAGGGCTTGCGCGGTGAGACGGGTGCACAGGGCGAACAGGGCTTGCAGGGTCCCGCCGGTGAGCAGGGTGCCGTCGGTCCTCAGGGACCCGAGGGGGAAAGAGGACCCGTCGGTGCCTCCGGTCTTACGCCCTTCGTCGGAGAAAACGGAAATTGGTGGATCGGCGATACGGATACGGGCATCTTCGTCGGCGCGTATTCCGAGCCCTCCAGCGACGGCCTTTCGTTCTCCCTTGAAACGTACGGCGGCAAGGCGGGCGCGATCGTCACGAGCTATCGCGGCACGGATACCGACGTTGTGATCCCGAGCTGCTTTTGCACCGCGCCCGTGATCGGCGTTGAGGCAACCGCTTTTGCGGATAATAAGAAAATCACCTCCGTCCGCCTCTCTGCGAACACAGTCTATCTTGGCGAGGGTGCCTTTGAGGGATGCGAAAATCTTACACAGATCGACTTTAGCGGCGCGCCGATCACAGAGATCCCTGCGCGCACCTTCAAGAACACCGCACTCCGATTCACCTCCATTCCCGAGGGCGTAAAAAGCATCGGAACGGATGCGTTTCTCGGCGTTATGAATACAATTGTTTGCATTCCGTCCTCTGTTGCGCGCGTAGAGACGGCTTTTTCGAGCGATGCGCTTCTCGTCATCGCCGCATCGGCGGCGCCATCCTGGTTGAACGGTGTCGCAGGCGGAGAGGGCAAAGCACGCTACGTGCTCGACGTGGATGCCGCCTCGACCGTATACGATAAGGAGAGCGGCGCGTGCCTTTCGTATGAGGACGGCGCGTATGTGCTTCTGAAGCTTACGACGGATGCGGAGGGGGTGCTGCGCCTGCCTGCGTTTTATGAGGATGTTCCGATCCGCCGCATCCTCTCGGGTGCGGTCGAATGCGCGGCTACGGTCACCGATCTCGTGATCGGCGAGGGCATCACGCGGCTTGAGCCGAATGCCATAAGGGTAAGCCACGCGCTTCGCTCGGTCTATCTGCCGGCTTCTCTTACGGAGGTAGCCGCAGCAGGTGAGCCGATCGCCTCGCAATACCTTCTTTGCGGCGCACAGAGTGCTCCGAGCGGCTTTGTGGCATCGGAGATCTTCACGGGTGTTGCCGAGGGCCTGCCTTATATATCCGGCGATTATTTATACGCCCTGCATGCAGAGGAGGTTACGCTTCTGCGCTATATCGGTGATCCGTACGTGAGCATCCTTTGCGTTCCCGAGGCAATGGAGGGGAAGCCCGTATCGACGCTGAAATCGGGCTTTTTCTCGGGCTATCATACGAATGAGATCTATGTCCCCGCCTCCGTCAAGCGCATAGAGAGGCACGCCTTTGCCTTTCTGAAGGATACCGCCTCCTTCGAGGCGTTTTCCTCGACTGTGCTGCATTTTGCGGTCATCGATCCCGCGCTTGTCAGCTACGATCCCGAGATGCTCGCGATCCATCCCGAGGATATGACGGTCAAATATATCTATTTCAACGGGATAAAAAATGACGAATTTCTGAAATGATCGCAAAAAAGCGACAGCGAAAATAACTTGACAAAACCGTCAATCGGTGTTATAATTATAAAGTTATTTAAAGTATTTTATTCGGGAGGAGAAAATGGCAAAGCAAAAGACGGCTGAATATAATAACGCCAGCATAAAATCGCTCAAGGGTGCGGACCGAGTCAGGAAGCGCCCTGCGGTTATCTTCGGGTCGGATGACCTGGAGGGCTGTCAGCACTCCTTTTTTGAGATCCTTGCCAACTCCGTGGATGAGGCGCGAGAAGGGTATGGCGATAAGATCATCGTCAAGAAGTTTCTGGATCTCTCCATTGAAGTGGAGGACTTTGGGCGCGGCGTTCCGCTCGGCTATAACGAGAAGGAGAAGCGCTACAACTGGGAGCTCGTCTTCTGCGAGCTTTATGCGGGCGGTAAGTACGATAACAACAACGCGGGCGCGGCGTACGAATTTTCGCTTGGTCTGAACGGCCTCGGTGCGACGGCAACGCAGTATTCGAGCTCGTATATGACGGTCGCCTCCTATAACGGAACCACGCTTTCCTCCATCCGCTTCAAGAAGGGCGAGCCGGACGGTACTCTGAAGGAGGAGCCGATCCCGCAGGGCGGCAAGCGCCGCGGCACCGTGATCCGCTGGCTGCCCGATCTCGATGTATTCAAGGAGATCGATATCCCCGTAAGCTTTCTGGATGCAACGCTGCGCCGCCAGGCGTTCGTCAATGCAGGCATCCGCTTCATTCTCGAAAACGAGACCGCACCCGGTAAATTTGAAAAGACCGAGTATTTTTACGAAAAGGGCATCGCGGATTATATCGCGGAGGTGACCGAGGGCATCGGCACTACGCCGATCACGCTCTGGAGGATCGAAACGCAGGGTAAGGACAGAGAGGATCTGCCCGAATATAAGCTGAAGGCGGAGATCGCCTTCTGCTTCTCCAAGAGCGGCTCTGCGGAGTATTACCATAACTCCTCCTTCCTTGAGTACGGCGGCGCGCCCGACAAGGCGGTGAAGAACGCCTTCACCTATGCCATTGATAAGCATATCAAGGCACAGAATAAGTATACCAAGAACGAATCCCGCATCTCCTTTATGGATATTGCGGACAACCTTACCGTGATCGTCAATTCCGCATCCACGCAGACCTCGTATGAGAACCAGACCAAGAAGGCGATCACCAATAGCTTTATTCAGAAGGCTCTTACGGAGTTTATAAAGGAGCAGCTCGAGATCTTTCTGACCGAGAACGCCTCTGCGGCGGCAACGATCGTCAACCAGGTCATTGTCAACAAGCGTGCGCGTGAGTCGGCGGAGAAGACCAAGGTCGATATCAAGAAGAAGCTTTCGGGCACGATGGACGTGTCCAACCGTGTGGAAAAATTCGTCCCCTGCCGCTCGAAGGATCCCGCCCTGCGCGAGGTCTATATCGTGGAGGGTGACTCGGCAATGTCGAGCTGTAAGCTGGGAAGAAACGCCGAATTCCAGGCGATCATCCCCGTCAGAGGTAAAACGCTCAACTGTATGAAGAGCACCTACGATAAGATCTTTGCAAGCGATATCATCGTGGACCTTCTGAAGGTCATCGGCTGCGGCGTGGAGGTAAAGACCAAGAAGCCGGGTGAGCTTGCCACCTTCAATTACGATCTTCTGAAATGGAATAAGATCATCATCTGTACCGATGCGGATGAGGACGGCTTCCAGATCCGCACGCTGCTTTTGACGATGTTCTACCGTCTCCTGCCCACGCTGATCGAGAAGGGGAAGATCTTTATCGCGGAGTCGCCGCTGTTCGAGATCACCTCGGGCTCGGAGACCTATTTTGCGTATAACGAGCAGGAGAAGATCGATATCCTTAAGAAGCTCGGAGACAAAAAATACAATCTGCAGCGCTCGAAGGGTCTCGGCGAGAACGAGCCCGATATGATGTGGCGCACCACGATGTGTCCGCAAACGCGCCGCCTCGTTGCGATCACGCCTGCGGATGCGGAGGCGACCGCGAAGATGTTTGACGTCCTTCTCGGCGATGCGCTTGCCGAGCGTAAGGAGTTCATTCGCGAGAACGGTCATCTCTACGTGAACGACGCCGACATTTGATAATTAAAACAGTTTCTATATACGAAAGGGAATTCTTATGGCAAAACTTGAAAAATGCAAAGCATTCGAGGGCGTGAAGGGCCCGCTTCTCACCATCGTGATGGACGGTGTGGGTATCGCTCCCGCCAATGCGGCAAACGCCGTTGCCGCGGCACATACGCCGACGCTGGATGCTCTGATGGCAAACTATCCCACCCTTAAGATCCGTGCGCACGGCACGGCTGTCGGTCTGCCCTCGGATGACGATATGGGCAACTCCGAGGTGGGGCACAACGCGCTTGGCTCGGGGCAGGTATTCGCCCAGGGCGCAAAGCTCGTTTCTCAGTCGATCGAGACGGGCAAGATCTTCGCATCCGATGCATGGGGCGCTCTGATCGGCGGTGTGAAGGCAAACGCCTCCACCCTGCATTTTCTCGGTCTTTTCTCGGACGGTAACGTGCATTCGCATATCGATCACCTGAAGGCTCTCATCGAGGGCGCAAAGCGCGAGGGTGTCGGTCGCGTGCGCGTGCATATCCTGCTTGACGGACGCGACGTCGGTGAGACGAGTGCGCTCGATTATATTCTCCCCTTTGAGGATTATCTTGCCTCGCTTCGCTCGGATGCCTTTGATATTGCCATCGCCTCGGGCGGCGGCCGTATGCAGATCACGATGGACAGATACGAGGCCAACTGGGGTATGGTCGAGAAGGGCTGGAAGACCCACGTGCTCGGCGAGGGAAGAGCCTTTGCCTCTGCCGCCGAGGCGGTCGAGACCTACCGCAAGGAGCTGAAGGTGATTGACCAGGATCTGCCTCCCTTCGTGATCGAGAAGGACGGAGGGCCCGTCGGCACGGTGGAGGACGGAGATAGCGTGATCTTCTTCAACTTCCGCGGTGACCGCTCGATCGAGATCTCCAAGGCCTTCGAGGGCGGTGCGGATTTCGCTATGTTCGACAGAAAGCGCGTTCCGAGCGTGCTTTACGCAGGTATGCTGGAGTATGACGGTGACCTTCATATCCCCTCCCGCTTCCTCGTCAATCCCCCCGAGATCACGAATACGATGTCCGAGTACCTCGTTGACAGCGGCGTGAATTCTCTCGCTATTTCCGAAACGCAGAAGTACGGTCACGTGACCTATTTCTGGAACGGAAACAAGTCCGGCAAGTTCTCCGAAACGCTCGAGACCTATATCGAGATCCCCTCGGACGTGGTTCCCTTTGAGCAGAGACCCTGGATGAAGTGCGCAGAGATCACCGATAAGCTGATCGAGGCGCTCGAGAGCGGCGAATACAAGTATCTTCGCGTGAACTTCCCGAACGGCGATATGGTCGGCCATACCGGCTCCTTCCTTGCGACGGAGTGCTCGATGGAGGCGCTTGACCTTCAGCTTGCAAGGATCCTGAAGGTAGTGGATAAGCTCGAGGGCGTTGCGCTCATCACGGCGGACCACGGTAACGCCGATGAGATGTATGAGCTGGATAAGAAGAGCGGCGAGCCCAAGAAGAATAAGGACGGCTCTCCGAAGGCGAAGACCAGCCACACCTTGAATCCCGTTCCCTTCATTATTTATGATAATTACTATAAGGATTCCTACAAGGTGAAGCTCGGCAGAGAGGACTTCGGTCTTTCCGCCGTTGCCGCCACCACCGTAAACCTTCTCGGATACGAGGCTCCTGCGATCTGGGATGAGTCGATGGTCGAGCTGAAGTAAGTTTTTTCGGCAGAGCCGATGCATAGCTGCATTCGGCTCTGCTTTTAAAATTTGTTTAAAATGCATCAAAACGATGTCTTTTTGTCATCCTAATGCATAGAATGCAAATAAAAAAGCAAATAAATGATAAAATTTCAAAAAAACCGCAAAATATTCATAATTTGGAAACATTTATCTGTTACAATACAATGCACTCCATTATAGAGGAGCAACAAAAGAAGATTCAGGAGATTTATCATGCAGCTTGAGAACCTTGCGGTAAAGCATAAAGTTTTTGGCGACGGAGTGATTCTTTCAAAGAGCGATAAATATATAACGGTGCATTTCGCTACGGCGGATAAGATCTTTGTTTATCCCGATGCCTTTGAGAAATTTCTCACGGTGGCAAGCGGCGAGCTTCCGGCCGAGATCCTTGCCGATCTTGACGTCAGCCGTGCCACGAAGGATAAGATCTTAAAGGAAAAGCGCGAGGAGAACGTCCGTTCTATGATGAAGGGAATCGTGATCCCGGGTAAGGAGATCGTCCCCGAGAGCAAGGATGACGATCAGCACGACGAAACCGAAGAAATTTGATGAAAGAGAGAAAAAGCGGGATTGCATAGGTAATTTCGCTTTTCTTTTATGAAAAAATGATATTTTACGGATATTTGTTTTCGATCTTATACGGAGGGCTTTGCCTTGCGCTCGGTCTTTTTGCGTACAAGCTCGGTATGAATAAAAAATATACGAGAAAGCTCGTCCATATCCTCGTCGGTATGGAGTGGGTGATCCTCTATCACCTTATGGGGCGATCGATCCATTTTCTGATCGTTTGCCTCCTCTTTACGGGGCTTCTTCTCGTGTCGCATATTCGCCATCTGATGCCGATGATCTCCTCGGAGGGGGAGAATTCCTCGGGCACGGTGTATTACGGCGTTTCGATGTCCTTGATGGCGCTGATCGCGTATTTCGTTCCCGAAATGATGCTCCCCTTTGGCGCGGCGGTGATGATCACCTCGTTCGGGGACGGATTTTCGGGCATCTTCGGTCAGCTGATCACGCGGCACAATCCGCGTATTTTGGGCAATAAAACGCTGCTTGGCACGCTTTTCGGATTTCTTGCATCCTTTGCCTCTCTTTATATATTCTCGCTTGTATACAAAATGCCCCTGCGGCTGCACGAGATGCTGATGGTCGCTTTTTTGGCGGTCGCCCTTGAGCTGATCACGAGAAACGGGCTTGATAACATAAGCGTTCCGCTCGGCTCGCTCTTCTTTATCTATGCGCTTCTTTATCTTCCTACGGTAAACGACTATCTTTGCCCGATCCTTCTGACGCCGATCGTCATCTGGGTCGCCTCGGCAAGGAATGTGCTGACGCGCGGCGGCATCGTCTGTGCCGTGATCGTCGATATTGCGATCTCGGTATCTCTCGGTAACCTCGGCTTCCTCGCGCTTCTTACCTTTCTGGTGCTCGGCGTTGCCGCCGATAAGATCAAAAACGCGGGGAAGAACAAAAAAAGCGAGTGCCGCACCTATTTCCAGGTATTGGCGAACGCCGCACCCGGCGCGATCTGTGCCGTTTTCTTCCTTATCCGTCCGCATACGGCGTTGCTCGTCGCATTCCTTGCCTCTATGGGCGAGGCACTGGCAGATACGCTTGCCTCGGGCATCGGTGCGAGGGATAAGCACGTTTTCGATCCTTTCCGTATGAGAAAATGCAGAGTCGGTGAGAGCGGCGGTATGTCGCTTCTCGGCACGGCGGCGGCGCTCGTTGGCGCGGCTTTGATGATGCTTCTCGGCTATGCCTTTGAGCGCCTCTCGCTCGCTTGCCTTCTGATCGGCGGCGTCAGCGCCTTCCTCGGCTGTATTTTCGATAGCCTTCTCGGCTCTCTCGTGCAGGGAAAATATCGCTGCAAAAAATGCGGCAAGGTGACAGAAAGGGACGAGCATTGCTCCGTGCCCGCCGTGCGTGTGCGCGGTCTTGCCACCGTAGATAACGATATCGTCAACCTCTTCTCCTGCCTGTTCGCGGTCGCCGTCTCGATCGCGGCATACTTTATTTTTATTTGACATCTTGGAGGAAAAATGAAGAAGGGAAATGTGTGGGCGCTTCTGCCCATCGGCGTTTTTGTTGTTCTGTATCTTTCCTTGGGTATCGTTTTTGAATATGTAATAAAGATCTCTATGGGCTTTTACAGTGTGCCGATCGTAGTTATCTTTCTTGTGGCGCTTCTGGTCGCCTGCCTGCAGAACCGCAGCCTCTCCTTTGATAAAAAGATCGAGATCATGGGGCGGGGCATCGGGGATAAGAATGTGATCACGATGCTTCTGATCTTCCTTCTTGCGGGCATCTTCGTCGGCGTGGTTGGCAGGAGCAGCGCCGAGAGCGTGGCGTACTTCGTGCTTTCGATCGTGCCGCCGCGCTTTGCCGTTTGTGTGATCTTCCTCGTCAGCTGCTTTGTTTCCACGGCAATGGGTACGTCGGTGGGAACGATCACGCTGCTTACGCCGATCGCGGTCGCCATTGCCTCCACCTCGGGATTTTCGCTTCCGCTCTGCGTGGGAACCGTCGTTGGCGGCGCTATGTTCGGCGATAATCTTTCCTTCGTTTCGGATACCACGATCGCCGCCTGCGGCGGGCAGGGATGTCCGATGCGGGATAAGTTCAGAACGAATTTTGCGATCGTTCTGCCCGCTGCGATCTTCACGCTTCTTCTGATCCTGATGCTTTCCCTGCGTGCCGAGATCCGCCCGATCGTAACCAAGGATTATGAGCTGATCCGGATTCTGCCTTATCTTTTGATATTGATTTTCGGCATTGTGGGTGTCAATGTATTTATCACTCTGATGGTCGGTATCGTTGCCGGAGGCGTGATCATGCTCTCCACGGGTGCCATTGATTTCGTGGGACTGATCAAGGGGATGGGAAGCGGTGCCTCGGGTATGTTCGAAACCGCAATGGTCGCGCTTCTCGTATCCGCGCTCTGTGCCCTGATCCGTGAGGCGGGCGGCTTCCAATCTCTTCTGAACGGTATCCGCCGCGTGTTCCGCGGCAAGCGTGCGGGGCAGCTCGGCATCGGTATTCTCGTTGGATTGATGGACGTTGCAACGGCAAACAATACCGTCGCGATCGTAATGGCAAACCCGATCGCCTCCGAAATGGCGAAGGACTACGGGATCTCGCCTCGCAAGACCGCCTCGATCCTCGATACGTTTTCCTGTATCTTCCAGGGCATCTTGCCGTACGGCGCGCAGATGCTCGTAGCGCTTTCCACGGTCGGCACAATGGGCTATGCGCTTTCTGCATTCTCCGTCATCGCGCATCTCTTCTATCCGATGGCACTGCTGCTCAGCTCCCTTGTTTTTATGTTCTTTGTTCCTGAAAAAACAAAGGTGTAATTTGAAAAAAACGGTCGTATAATGAACTGAACCCATAAAAACGGACATTGAAATAAAAAACCTCTTGTAGTAGAATAGAAATATCTACTGCAGGAGGTTTTTTTGTATGGGAAACAAGAAAGGAAGAACAGCATATCCAGATAATTTCAAAACATTGGTAAT
>JAGBBQ010000079.1 GCA_017938425.1 Clostridia bacterium
ATAAAAAACAATAAAAAATGAGGAAAACCGCAGGTTTTCGACCTTGATTTCCTCAAATTTGTGATTCATTTCAAAGGGGTACTGTGATCTTTTCACAATACCCCTGTTTTTTATTCGAGTAAGCCTTGATGCGACAGCCCCTTTTTCATTTATTTCTGTATTTTTCCATCTGCTGCAGAATGCAAAAAAGCTGCTCCTGCTCCTCCCTCGGCTTAGAGGACAGAAGCTCATAACATAAAAGCGGAATACTGTTTTTTGCGCCCTCTTCCGCACCGAGCTTTTCAAAAAGCACGGAAAGGGATACGTGCAACGCGGCGGCAACCTTTTCAATGCTCTCAAGCGTGGCATTCTTTTCTCCGCGCTCCAGCTGCCCGATATACGTCGGATGGCAGCCGGAAAGCTCTGCGAGCCTCTCCTGACTCAGTCCGAGTCCCGTTCTGTAATTTCTGATACGCTGACCTATGATCTTTGCAATATCACTCATAATCGCACCTACCCTTCTTACACTATAAATAGTCTATAAGCATTGAAAAAGTTTTTCCACAGACTATAGATATTTATCCAACTTTATGGTATACTATAAATACAATTTTCAAACAAAAACGTGCTTATAGTAACGAAAAAGGAGATGATTATGATGACCGAATTCACCGTGTCACTCTTTGGGCACCGCAGAATCGACGATCTTCGGGCGTTGGATGCGCAGCTGATCCCGATCATACGTGAGCTTTTAAGAACAAAGCCGTTCGTCGATTTTCTGATTGGCAGAAACGGCGAATTTGATGAATACGCCGCCTCACTGATCAAACACGTGCAAAAGGAGCACGAAAATGAAAGCAGCTCTCTGACCTTGGTGCTCCCCTATAAGGTTGCAGGGATTGAATTCTACGAAAAATATTATGACGGCATTTATATTGACGAGAATGCCTCTCGCGCGCACCCTAAAGCGGCAATCAAAAAAAAGAATCGCCGTATGATAGAACGCTCCGATCTTGTGATCGTTTACGCAAAAGAAAAGGGTGGCGCCTATGCCGCAATGCGATATGCCGAAAAGCTAAAAAAGCCCATCCTCCGTCTTACGTAGGGAATCCGATAATTCTTCACTCTCTCGCTTGACAATATGCGTGTCCTATGCTAAAATGTAAGAAAAAAACGAGGTATGTATTATGAAGATCAAGCTGATCGGCGGCGAGAGCCTGCGCGACGGACTTTCCCTGCTTCTGCCCGAGCTTTCGGCAGAGCTTTGCGATACGGATGCGGATCTTTCCGTGACCGTGACAGAGACGGATGCGGATATCCTTACCCTTTCGCTGAAGGGAGACGGGGCAACGCTTCTCTACGGCGGCGGCAAGGCGCGCGCCTTCCGCGGCATTGCAAGGCTGATCGGCTACAGGAAAGCGGGCAAGGATATTGAAGCACGCACCGAGCGCCCCCTCTTTAAGACCAACGGCGCGATGGCGGATATCTCGCGCTGCAACGTATTGAAGCCCGAGACCGTTAAATACATGATGCGCAAAATGGCACTGATGGGTATGAACCAATATATGCTCTACGCCGAGGACGTTTTCGAGGTGGAGGGCTACCCCTACTTCGGGCATCTGCGCGGCAAATATTCCAAAGAGACCTTAAAGGAGCTTGACGCCTACGCCCTGACGCTCGGCATCGAGCTCGTGCCCTGCATTCAGCTGCTCGGCCATCTCTCCGCGCATATGAAATGGGATGCCGCCGCTCCCTACCGCGACACCGCCTCCGCCATGCTCGTCGGCGCGGATGCGACCTACGCGCTGATCGGCAAGATCCTCGACACCGTTTGCGAGACCTTCACCACGAAGAAGATCCATATCGGTATGGACGAAACGCACGATCTCGGCGTCGGCAAGGCGCTGGATACGTACGGCTATATTCCGCGTGACGAGCTCTATTTCAAGCATCTTGCGCGTATCGCGCCGATGCTCTTCGAGCGCGGCCTCGAGCCGATGATGTGGAGCGATATGTTCTTCCGCCTCGCGGGAAAAGCGATCCCCGACTTCTACGATTTTGACGACCGCGTTTCTCTGCCCGAGGATATCGGTGAGAAGGCCTGCGGCATCCGCCCCGTGTTCTGGGATTATTATTGCGGCTTCCAATCGCATTACGATAAGGCGCTTGCCGAGCACAAGAAATTTGGCACGGATACGATGTTTGCCGGCGGCGTATGGCTCTGGAGCGGCTTTGCGCCCATCTATTCGCATTCGCTGAAAAACACCCTACCCGCCCTGCGTGCCTGCAAAAAGGCAGGAACGAAGGAGGTGCTTGCCACGGTCTGGAACAACGGGTCGGAAAGCGCGCTCGTGCAGTCGCTGGCAGGCCTTGCGTGGTACGCCGACTTCGACTACGTCGGTGAATACGACGAAGCGAGCGTGAAGGAATGCTTCTCTCTTTCGACGGGGCTTTGCTACGACGATCTGATGCTGCTTGAAAAGCTCGAGCATCCGACCGAGGACGCCTTCTGCGCCACGCGCGGACTGCTTTATAACGATCCCCTGCTCGGCCTTGCCGACGCCCATCTCGGCGACGGCGCGGGGCTTGCGGCGCACTACGGCGCGCTCGCGAAGGAGATCGCCGCCGTTGCCGACCGCCAGGGCTTTATGACCCCCTCCTTCAAAACGCTGGCCGCGCTTGCCGCGGTGCTGGAAAGCAAGGCGGACTTCGGACTTCGCCTCACCGCCGCCTATAAGGCAAACGACAAAGATGCCCTTGCCGCCCTCGCCGAGGAGTGCGATTCGCTGATCGCCAAGGTGCGTGCGCTTCACGAGGCGCACCGCGCATCCTTCCATTTCTACAACCGCCCCTTCGGCTTCGAGCTGCACGATGCGCGCTACGGCGGTCTTGCCGCCCGTCTCGAGACCGCAAAAATGCTGATCGGACAGTACCTTGCGGGCGAGATCGACCGCATCGAGCCCTTGGACGAAGCGCGCCTTCTTATCCGCGGCAAGGAAAACACGATCGGCAAGGCCTTCACCTGGATCCATCAGAAGACCTTCGCAAATCCCAACTTCCTTTCATAAAATATCGCCCTGCGGTTGCTCCCTTTTTCCCGGGCAACAACCGCAGGGTGCTTGCTTTTTCCGATAGCCTATGCTACAATTATTCCAGTAAGGATAAATTATTATAAGTCCTGCAAAATTCTTTTATTGACAGAGACCGAGAATCATTATAGAATGAAAGCAAAGAAAACCGAAGGGAGCTTTTTATGGTAAAAATTCGTTTGATCGGCGGCGAGGAATTGAAGGAGAGCCTTTCGCTGCTTCTGCCCGAGATCGGCGCGGTGCTTTGCGAAGCGGACGCTTCTCTGACCGTGACCGTGAAGAACGCCGAGGAGGATATCCTTCTCGCAGAAAAGAAGGGTGATGCCGCAACGCTGACCTACGGCGGCGGCAAGGCACGTGCGCACCGCGGCTTTGCAAAGCTCGTTGCCGCCGCGAAGGCAGGCGAGGATCTTACCTGCGAGGAGCACCCCTTCTGCAAAAGTAACGGCGCGATGGTGGACGTTTCGCGCGCCAACGTGCTGAGCCTTGACGGCGTGAAATTTATGATGCGCAAGATGGCGCTGATGGGGCAGAATCAGCTGATGCTTTACACCGAGGATATCCTCGAGGTCAAAGCACGCCCCTACTTTGGCTATATGCGCGGCCGCTACACCGTAGAGGAGATCAAGGAGCTTGATGCCTACGCCATCACGCTCGGTATTGAGCTGATCCCCTGCCTCGAGCTTCTCAGCCATATGAGCGCCGTTCTCCAGTGGCCCGCCGCGGGCGAATACAGGGATACGCACTGGACGCTCAACTGCGGCAAAAAGGAGACCTACGATTTCATTTCGGACATCATCGATGCGATCGGCGAGGCCTTCACCTCGAAGAAGATCCACATCGGCTTCGACGAGTCGGACGATCTCGGCCTCGGCGCGCATCTGCGCGAGTTCGGCTATCAGACCAAGGAGGAGATCTTCTACCCCCATCTAGAGCGCGTTGCGGGGATGCTGATCGAGCGCGGCTACGAGCCGATGATCTGGTCCGATATGCCCTTCCACTTCCTAGGCGAGAAGCTGCCAAACTTCCGCCCCTATGACGAGCGCGTGGAGCTTCCCTCCGATATCGGCGAAAAATTCGGCGGTGCGCGCCCCGTATTCTGGGCATACGGAGACAAGGGCGAGGCGGTCTTCGAAAAGCTTTTGGCGGAGCATAAGAAGATCCCCGGCGAGACGATGTTTGCCGGCGGTGTCTGGATCTGGAGCGGCTTTGCGCCCAACTATTCCCACTCCAAAAAGGCAACGGTCAGTGCGATGCAGGCCTGCAAAAATCAGAACGTCAGGGACGTGCTTGCCACCGTTTGGACCAACGGCTCGGAGGGCTCCTCCGTCCTCACGCTGGCGGGTATGTCATGGTTTGCCGACATTGACTATACAGGATCGTTCGACGAGGACCGCGTGAGAAAATGCTTCGCGGATGCGACCGGCGGCCTGCGTTACGATGACTTTATGCTTCTCGAGGACCTGGAGCATCCGACCGAGACCACCTTCTGCGCCACCCGTGCGCTCTGCTACAACGATCCCCTCGTTTCCCTCGTGGATGCGCACATCCCCGCAGGCGGTGTCGGCGCGCACTACGAAAAAACCTCCGAAAAGATCCGCGCCGTTGCCGATAAGCAGGGCGCCTTCACCCCCGCCTTCCAAACGCTTCTGCGCCTCTCGGAGCTACTTGAGATCAAGGCGGACTTCGGCATTCGCCTCAAGGCGGCGTACGATCATAAGGATACGGAAACGATCCGCACGCTCACCTCTCTTTGCGACGAGATGATAAAGAGGATCGAGGCACTCGAGGCCGCGCACAAGAAGGCCTTCTTCTCCTACAACAAGCCCTTCGGCTGGGAGCTGCACGATATGCGCTACGGCGCGCTTCTTCGCCGCTTCGTATTCGTCAAGGAGCGCCTCACGGCGTATCTTTCGGGAGAGCTCGACCGCATCGAGGAGCTGGAAGAGGAGAGGCTTCCCTACCGCCCGGGCGCGGAGGGAGACCTCGGCAACGTCTTTATGTGGATCCGCCACAGGCAGATCATCTCCCCCTCGATGAGCCTTCCTATTTAATTTTACAAAATAAAAAAGCCATTCCGCAGTAATGCAGAATGGCTTTTTTCTAACTTTTATTTGCATTTTATCAGATCTTTACCTCGATCGAGCCGTCCTCGTGATAGGTGATGCAGTCGCCCTCGCGGTTGATCTTATCCATATAATCAAGGTAATCCTTGAAGGACGGGAACAGAGGCTCATAATTTTCCTTGATCCTTTTTGCCCGCTCGCCGCCGTTTTCAAGCAGCATAGAAAGCAGGCGCAGCTGGAACTTGGCACTCTTGATGCAGGCGCGGTCGAAGTCCTCAAGGTAATAATCGTCACCGTGGCTCTTGCCGATCATACCCGCGCTATAAGGGTGGATGACGGGCATCACGCAGCAGAGGTCCCCCATATCGGTGCTGCCCGTGCCGACGTTTTCGGAAACGAAGAAGCTCTCCTCGGGGATAATATCGTCCGCCGCCGCCTTGGCAAGCTCGGAAAGCGCGCGGTCATTGATCAGGGGCGCATAGCCGGGAATATCCACGATCTCGATCTGCGCACCGATGGAGAGTGCCGCACCCGCCAGAGCGCGGTTGATGCGCTTATTTGCCGCGAGGATCCCCTCGAAGGTCTTGCCGCGCACGTAGGTCTCGATCGTCACACGCTCGGGAATGGCGTTCACCGCCTCGCCGCCGTGGGTGATGATGGGATGGAAGCGGATGAGGTCCGCCTCCTTGAAGGTCTCGCGCAGAGCATTCACGGCGTTCAGTCCCTGCGATGCGGCATAAAGCGCGTTCACACCGTTCCAGGGAGAGCCGCCCGCGTGCGCGGAAACGCCCTTGTAATGCACGGTCTTGGCAATGCAGCCGACGCTGCCGCCCTTCACGCCGTAGTTCTGTGCGGCATGCACCATAAAGGCGACGTCCACGCTGTCGAACAGACCGCGCGACAGAAATTCGCTCTTACCGCCCATATAGCGGATCCTGCCCTCCTTGCGAAGACCGTTGCGGTAGCCGATCTCGATCAGCTCCTCGGCGGGCACGGCGCAAAGACGGATCTTGCCCGAAAGCCCCTCGAGCATCCCCTCCTCCTTCAGCGCGGCGGCAATGCCGAGCAGGGTAGCGGTCTGCACGTGGTGGCCGCAGGAATGCACGTAGCCGGTCTTAGGATCGCATTCCTTGTGGTTCGGCACGATCAGCGAGTCGAGCTCGCCGAGGATCATGACCGTCGGCCCCTCTCTGCCGGTATCCAGCTCGGTGATAAATCCGGGAATATCCCCGGCAAGCGTCAGCTTATAACCGAGAGCTTCAAACTTTTCTTCGAGGTACTTCGAGGTCACTACCTCACGGTAACCCGTCTCGGGGTGCGTCCAGATGTAGCGCTCCGCCTCGCGGATCAGCTCTCTGTGCTTTTCTACTGCGTTGATGATTCTTTCTTTCATTATGGATCTCCTATTCCAAAATGTTTGAGGTGATAAAGTCCACGCCCCACGCGGCCAATCTCGCGCCGTCCTCGGGATCGTCCACCGTCCAGCAGTTCACAACAAGGCCCGCGGCGTGAAAATCGTCGATCGCCTCCTTGGTGAGACACTTGAAGTAAGCATCCACGTCGAAGCGGTCGCGCTTCACCTTCTCGCGGATCTCATCCGTCAGCTCCGCGAAGAGGAACTGCACCGATGCCTCGGGGTAGATCGCGCGGATCTTTTCAAGGTTTTCGTAAATGAAGGAGATAAAGGTCACGTTTTCAAGATAGCCGAGGTCGCGGATGATCGCAATGTATTTCGCGGTCTCCTCCTCGGTGAACGCGGACTTCAGCTCCAATACGCAATGCTTTTCGTACTTTTTGCAGATCGAAATATAGTTTTCAAGGGTGGCGGGGCGCAGGTCGGCGCGGTTTTTCGTCCCGTCCTTATCATAAAGCACCACACCTTGCGCGACCGCGAGGCTCACCGCCTCGACGTCCACGTCCTCGCCGCTGACTCTCTTCAGCGACTGATCGTGGCTGATGATGAAATTTTCGTCCGCGGTGCGGCGGAAGTCGGTCTCAATGCCGTAGTAGGAGCGGTTGCCCGCCGCAACGAAGGCGGCGTTCGTATTCTCCCTCTCAATGCCCGAAAGCCCTCTGTGCGCTACGACACGCACGTTTTTCTTGTCAAACCTGACCGTATTCATAGTATCTTCTCCTCTTATCTGAAAAAAACGCATCCTTATATGCTTTTCGGGAAGGCCTTATAGGTGTGAAGAATGTTGAGATCCTCCTCCATATCCAGGCCGTGCGAGCCGCAGTCACCATCGATCTCGTGGCAGCCGTGGTCCATCGCGAAGCCGACGAGGGTATTGTGATGCTTGTAATGCGTCTCGATCATCGCGCAAAGCATACCGTAGAAATGGCAATTGGCACGCAGCTCGCCGAGCGCCTCGCGGCTCTCGGGGCCGAACTTATGCATCACGCCGTCATAGTTGCCGTTATAGATCACGATAAAGTCGTATGCATCCTTTAAGATCACCTCGACCGCCTTGGCGTTGCAATCCTCTTCTCTGCCAAGCTCGAAGTGAAAATAATCCATCTCTCTTTCAAGGAAGATGCGGCCGAGGCTCGCATCGCCGTAGGTGATCAGCACGCACCTCTTGCCTGCGCGGATCAGCGCATCGAAGAGCGTATCGATCGTGATGACCGGCTTTTCATACTTGCGGATGCCGTGCACCTCGGGCTGCGCGCCCGTATACATCGTTCCGAAGCACACCGGGGTGACCGACGGCATCACCGAGCGCAGCGGCAGCTTCAGCTCCGCGTGCTTTTCCATCGCACGGCAGAGGTAGGGATACTTCTCGTAGATCCATTGCCCGATCGCATCGGGGTTATACATCACAACGCGATCCGCCTTTTCCCCCGAAAAAGCGCGGTCGATATAGGCGGCAAGATCGGCGTTTCTCTCTGCCGCCTCGCGCGGCGGCTCGACGCCCATCGCATACGCAAGCACGGCGCAAAGCGTATCAAGGGAGTTTTCGTTATACATAATAGCTTCCGATCCTTTATTTGTTATTCTTATACTGTGCGTGCATTTTTTCCACGGCCGCCCAGCCTGCCGCATTCTGCCTTTCAAAAGCTTCGTCCGAAAGATCCTTATAGGGCGAGCGCGTGCCAAGATACGGCAAGAAGCCGAATTTTTTATAGATCCCGATCGCGGGATAATTCCAGGTGCCCGTGCAAAGATAGAGAAGGCCTTCATAGCCGAGCGCGTTATACAGATCGAGAAGGCGCGACAGCATCGCCTTGGCAATGCCCTTGCCCGCACATTCGTCGCTCACGGCGACCCAGTGCAGCCGCGGCAGGAGCTGCCCGAGAAAATCTCCGTCCCAGAGTGCCGCCGTCGCCACCGCCTTGCCCGCGGGATCGATCACGAAAAGCATCCGATCCTCGGGGCGCAGCCTTTGATCTTCAAAAAATTCACGAGAGAAGCAGGCAAGCGCCGCCGCCGCCGTTTCAAACTGCCCGACAGAGCATTCCAGAGCCGCCCAGTCCTTCTCATCCCCCGCTCTGTAAAAGCGGAAGGCATAGCCCTCGGGCAGCGCATAGCGCGGATACTCCTTCGTATCCGTCTTAGTCATGATCAAGGGGCAATAGCTTAAAGATTTATCGATCATTTTTTCCTCCTCTCAAAGCATCCAAACGGCCTTGTCACAGTGCACTCGTCTCTTTTTTACTATTATACAACAAAAAATTCGGCGGTGCAATACCTGTACCGCCGAAAACTATGGAAAATTTATTGTATTTTAAAGACTTACTTTGCCATTTTTATCAAGCATCACGGTATACGTTTCGGTTTTTCCGTTTTCGGTTACCTCGATCTCGTATTCGCCGTAGAAGCCGCGGAAGGAGAACTCTCCCTCGCACTCGCCCTCGGTATTGGTGCGCCACTCGTGATTGATCAGCCGATCGAGCGCGTAATACGCAGGCTTGGGCGTCATATCAAAGTGGCAAAGGCCGCCCGCATATTGGTTCTCGCCCTCCTCGCTGCCAAGCGGTGCGTAGGCGGCATAGCCGTCGCAGAGATTCCACCAGACGATGGACTTCATATGCTCGGTGGCAAACCAGATCTTATAGAGCGTTTCGGTCAGATACGCCTGGATCTCTTCGTTTTCGGGAAGCCTTTCCGCATAGGACGGAATCGTGATCTCGGAAAGATGCATCGGATAGCCGTAGGAGTTGAAGAGCTCCATTACGTCAAGCATCACCTCGGCATTCAGAAAGGACATCCCCGCCTTCCATCCCTCGATCTCCGCTCTCGGAATGAAGATATGATACTGCAGACCGATCTCGTCGAAGGGAATGCCCTCGCGGAGAAAGTCGCGCAGCTGCATATGGAAGGGGACGTACTTGCCCTGACAGTGGAAATTCGTCCAGATCGCGCCGTTGGTCTCGTTTAAGATCTTGATATTGTTCGGAAAATACTTCGCGCCGAGCTTCATTCCCCAGCGGTCGTAATCGGGAAAAAGCGCCTTTACGCCGCGATAATAATTCGAGGCGGACTCGTTCACAATGTCAAACGAGGGGATCTTATGTGCATAGCGGGAGGAGATCTCGGCAAAGCGGCGCTCCAGGGCTTCCTTCTTCCCTGCCTCGTCCTTCTCGGAAAGCCACTCGGGCACGAAGCCGTTCCACACCATACAGTGCCCCTTCGGCTGCAGGCCGTATTCCTCGCAGAAATCCAGCACCGTATCCACGGGCGGACGGCGGTAAATATTCACGCTGTCACGCGCAAAGCGCATCTTGCCCTCCTCGGGCTCAAGGTCCGACCAATAGAGCGGTACGACCGCCTGGTTGAAAAGTTTGGCAAAGAGGCGCTTGTATTCCTCCTCCTTGCCTTCCTTCTCGAAGGAATCCAGCATAAACGCCGTTGAGCCAAAAAGGAAGGAATGCTTTTTGTGCGTGACGGTGATCTTCTTTTTTCCGCCGCTCTTGAATTTCAGCACAAAATCACCCTTGCGGTGCTTTTCAATTCCCTCGCTGACGTAGCGGTCAATACGCTCCTTATTTTCGATAAAGCTTTTTAAAACGACCTCGCGGTTCATCGGTTGCATAAGTTTTTCTCCTTTTATTGTTTTTAACGGCGCTTATCGCGAAAAATCTTCTCTTTTTTAGTAACGGATAGTTTTCGATGAGAAGCGTTGTTCTTCCGCGCGCCGGGCGTACGAGCGTACGTCAAGTGCGGAAAACGGCGCTTATCGCGAAAAATCTTCTCCTTTTTTAGTAACGGATAGTTTTCGATGAGAAGCGTTGTTCTTCCGCGCGCCGGGCGTACGAGCGTACGTCAAGTGCGGAAAACGGCACTTATCGCGAAAAATCTCCGTTACAAGGCAGATTGCGTGTCGGTGGGATCACCGTTCAGCGCGTATTCGTATTCCTGCGACCAGTCAAGACCGCGGTAGGCCTCTGCGCGATCGTCCTTTTCGATGAAGTCCATCAAAAGATCGAGCATTTCCTTGGTCCAGGTATTCTTATCGATCTGTGCGGTGGTGAATTTATTTTGGCTGATCATTTCGAAGCCGAAAAGGTCCTTCACCTGCGTTTTCGCCGCACCACCGACCACCTCCTCCACGAGGTGAGAGGGAATGAAGAGCACGCCGCCGCCCGCGCCGAACACCACGTCACCGGGCAGGCAGACCGCGTTTCCGATGCGCGTGACGGTGTTATAGCCGGTCATAATAAAGTCGCGGATGGGGGTGGGATCGATGCCGCGGAAGTAGACCTGCGTGTTCTCCACCTTGTGCATCTGCTCGGTATCCCTGACGCCGCCCCAGATCACCGCGCCGCCGTTTTCGTTTTTGGTTTTGTTTTTAAGCGCGGTCGTGAGGTTGCCGCCGAGGAAGGTACCCTTATAGATCTTGTCATACATATCAATGACGGGGACGTCATATTCCATTAAGTTGTCGATCACCCACTGATTGTAGGTGCCCGTCCTTCCCTCTTCTCTGCCCTTGTCCTTGGTAAAGGCGTCAAGATCGGGACGGTACGGACAATAGGTTGCCGTCACGGCACGGCCGATCAGCTTTCTGCCGTCGGTATGCAACGTCTGCAGCCTGCCTTCAAACTGGCTCTCATAGCCCTTGACGAAGATCGGCTTCCAAACCTCCTCCAAGGTCAGCGTGCGCAGCGCCTTCAAGTATTTTTCATCCACCTTCGGGCGTCCGTCGGGCAGTCTTTCTCCCTTCCACATCGGGGTGAGGGCAATGATCTCTTCTCTATCGTTAAAATGCATTTTCCTATCCTCTTTTATAAAAAATGTAAAGAATTGTTTTCTTATTTCAGCGAAAGACCGCCGTCGATCACGATCTCGCTGCCCGTGATATACGCGCCCTCCTCCGAGCAAAGGAGCAAAACGGCGGGAGCAATGTCCGTCGGCGTTCCGAATCTTCCCGCGGGAATTTTCTCCTCCACGGCGGCACGCCTTTCTCCGTCCTCATATATTTCGGCATTGCGCGGCGTTGCAATCGCGCCGGGCGCGATATTGTTTACCGTCACACCGAAGGGAGCAAGTGCGGGCGCGATGTTTTTCACCAGCTTATACTGTGCCGCCTTGGTTGCCGCGTACAGAGACAGCTCGGGGTGCTGGTTGTACTGATTGCAGCTGCCGAGCGTGACGATGCGGCCGAAGCCCCTTTTCTTCATCCCCTCGGCATATTTTTTCATCAGAAGGTAGGAGGCACGGAGATTACAGCCGATCTGGCTATCAAATTCCTCCGCGGTGTATTCGTCCCACGCCTTTTTATACTGAATGGATGCGTTCAGAACGAGAATATCCACCTCTCCCGTCTTAGCAAAAAGCACCTCGGCGCAGTCAGGGGCGCAGAGATCGGCGGTCACGGGCGTGCTGCCCGCAATTTTTTCGCTTGCGCTCTTACATTTAGCCATATCCCTTGCGCCGTGCACGAAGACCCTCGCGCCGTGGGCGGCAAGTGTTCTTGCGATCTCAAAGCCGATGCCCTGCGTGGAGCCCGTGACAAGGGCGGTTTTTCCCTTCAGATCAAACATTCTCAAGTATCTCCTTTACGATGTATTCGCGGTCGTAATCGAGGATATAGCCGCAGTCGATCTTCGAGGTATACGCCGCGGGATCCTCGGTGTTGCTTTCGAACATACCGTAATGCGTGGGAATTCCAACGCGCGGCGCAAGGATCCTCGTAAGACGGGCGGCATCCTCCGCGTTCATATTGCCGAGGCGGCCGTTGATGCAGACGATCATCACGTCGATGTTTCTATCCTTCAGCCGCGTGAGCCCTTCGTCGTACTCGGTGTCGCCCGAGATATAAAGCGTGATATCCTTATGATGCACCAGCACGCCGATCGCGGGCACGCTGTGCAAGGCATACACCGCCTCGACCGTAAACGCACCGACGGTGATTTTCTCCCCCTCGTCGAAGGGAGTATAACGCGTCACACCGCAGGCGCGCAGCGTCTTCTCCGCGTGCGAGGGTGCGAAAAACGGGATCCCTTTATCCATTTCGGGGATCGCGTCGATATCCACGTGATCGAGATGATCGTGCGTGCAGATCACCGCATCGCTCTTCAGCGCAGAGGGCGAAAAGGGCGCCTCCACCATACGGGCACGCCCCGCCACGCGGTTCACAACGTCGGAAAGATAGGGGTCGATGCAGATCTCGGTCTCGCCGTCGGATAAAAGGTATCCGCCCTGCCCGATCCATCGGATCCTCAGCTCGTTTTTCATTATGATCTCCTCTCCTATGTAGGAATTTTCGGTATCTCAAAAATTCGGGTGCGACTATCCAAAGCAGGACTCTTTCATAACTATGGTCGCCCTCCACCTCCCACCCCAGCTCGGGAATTTTCGGTATCGCTTGCGACGATTTGGAACAAGGATCCAAATCGCGAAAATTCAGGTGCGACAAGAAAAAAAGTAGGACTCTAACATAGCTATAGTCGCGCTCCCCCTCCCACCCGGGCTCGGGAATTTTCGGTATCGCTTGCGACGATTTGGAACAAGGATCCAAATCGCGAAAATTCGGGTGCGACAAGAAAAAAGCAGGACTCTTACATAGTTATGGTCGCCCTCCACCTCCCACCCCGGCTCGGGAATTTTCGGTATCTCAAAAATTCAGGCGCGACAAGAAAAAAGTTAGACTCTTACATAGCTATGGTCGCCCGCCCTGTCCCACTCAAGCTCGGGAATTTTCGGTATCTCAAAAATTCAGGTGCGACAAGAAAAAAGTAGGACTCTTACATAGCTATGGTCGCCCTCCACCTCCCACCCGGGCTCTGGAATTTTCGGTATCTCAAAAATTCAGGTGCGACTATCCAAAGTTGGACTCTTACATAGCTATGGTCGCGCTCCCCTTCCCACCCGGGCTCGGGAATTTTCGGTATCTCAAAAATTCAGGTGCGACTATCCAAAGTTGGACTCTTACATAGCTATGGTCGCCCTCCACCTCCCACCCCGGCTCGGGAATTTTCGGTATCGCGAAAATTCAGGTGCGACTATCCAAAGCAGGACTCTAACATAACTATGGTCGCCCTCCCCCTCCTACCCGGGCTCGGGAATTTTCGGTATCTCAAAAATTCAGGTGCGACTATCCAAAGTAGGACAAATACAAGGCTTTGGTCGCCCCCCTTCCCGCCTGGGCTCGGGAATTTTCGGTATCTCAAAAATTCAGGTGCGACAAGAAAAAAGCAGGACTCTTTCATAACTATGGTCGCCCTCCCTTTCCAACTCAAGCTCGGGAATTTTCGGTATCGCTTGCGACGATTTGGAACAAGGATCCAAATCGCGAAAATTCGGGTGCGACAAGAAAAAAGTAGGACTCTTACATAGTTATGGTCGCGCTCCCCTTTCCACCAGGGCTCGGGAATTTTCGGTATCGCTTGCGACGATTTGGAACAAGGATCCAAATCGCGAAAATTCGGGTGCGACAAGAAAAAAGTTAGACTCCTACATAACTATAGTCGCACCTTAGCTCCACTCCCTGTCATTCGCCCATTCCTTATTCCATTCATCGGTCGGCGCCCATGCCTCGGGATATTTCGGATGCATATGCGCCGCGATCAATTCCTCGTTGAGGCTCTCGATGCCGAGGCCGGGCGTATTCGGAACCTCTACAAAGCCGTTTTTGAAGAGCGGATTCGCGATGCCGTTTGCCAGATCGTTCCACCATGGAATATCCACCGAGTGGAACTCCACCGCCATCACGTTCTGTATCGCCGCCGCGGTATGGATCGCCGCCATGCAGGCGATCGGGCTCTCCGCCATATGGATCGCCATGGCAACGCCGTATTCCTCGCACATATCACCGAGCTTCTTGGTTTCCAATGCGCCGCCGATCGTCAAAAGATCGGGATGCACGAGAGAGATGCCGTGGCTTTCCATCAAGGGGCGGAAGTTCTTTGCGAGATAAATATCCTCGCCCGTGGCAAGCGGCACGCTGCAGCTCTCTGCAATACGCACGTAATGATCGGTGAGATGCCAGGGCTGAATATCCTCCAGCCAGGCAATGTTATATTTTTCAAGTCTTTTCGCGAATTTGATGCAGTCCTCGATCGCCACGTGACCGAAATGATCGATCGCGAGCGGCACCTCGTAGCCAACCACGGCGCGCACCTGCCTTACGTAATCCTCGAGCATATCAAGGCCCTTTTCGGTGATGCGGATGCCGGTCGCGTAATGCGGGATCGTGAACACCTCGTAGTTTTTGCCGAGCATCATATCCATATCGATCGAGCCCGACTGATGCGAGATCGCCTTCATCGAATATTTCTGCATATCCTCGAGCATTCCGAGCGGCGCGTTCAGCGTGCCGGGCTCGCCGTAAAGAAGCTCGATGCCGAGATCCATCTTTACGATGGAAAAGCCCATATCGATGCGCTTTTTGATGGCGTACCCCATATCGGTGCCGGTATGCTTGCCGTCCACGTCCGTATCGCCGTACACGCGCACCCTGTCGCGGAATTTGCCGCCGAGCATCTGCCACAGCGGCACGCCCCACGCCTTGCCAGCAAGATCCCAGAGCGCGATCTCAAGCCCCGAAACGCCGCCGCCCTGACGGGAAGGACCGCCGAACTACTTGATACGGCGGAAAAGCTTATCCACGTTGCAGGGATTCTCTCCGATCAGACGGGATTTGAGCATCAGCGCGTAGGTCGCGCTCGAGGCGTCACGCACCTCGCCGTAGCCGACGAGCCCCTGGTTCGTATACACCTTGATGAGGGGGCAATGCTTGGGCGTGCCCGTAATATTGGCGACACGGATATCCGTTATTTTAAGCTCGGACGGAGAGGAGAGGACGTTTACGTTCTCTTCTATTTTTTCATTCAAATTCGTCATAAGCGAGAAAACTCCTTGCATTTACATTTTTTATGTGCTACAATAACTATAACACACAATGCCCCTGCGGAAAAGATAAATGTTTTGAAAAATATCCACTATTTTATGATTTTTACCTTCGGAGGACGCCGTGAGAGAAAAAGAATATATTCTGACGGACGGCTACGGCCGCACCGTGATCAAATCCTATCACTCCCTGCTCCCTGCCTGCAAGCGCCCCTATCGCGCGCATCATCACACGGAATGCGAGCTCTCCGTATTCCTGCGCGGCAAGGGAACCTACGCTATGGAAAACAAGTCCTATCCCTTTGCGGCGGGCGACGTTTTTCTTTTCGGCACGGGCGAGACGCATTCCATCACCGAGATCTGCGAGGATATGGAGGTGCTGAACCTGCATTTTGAGCCGCGCATTCTCTGGGAGCATAGCGATACGGCGGAGCTTCTCGGCCTCTTCTCCTCACGCAGCGAGCGCTTTGAAAACCGTTTTCGGGACGAGAGCGGCACGCTTCGGGAAATGATCCTTTCGCTCGAAAAAGAGATCGCGCAAAAAGAGAGCTGCGCGCTGATCACCGCCAAATACCGCCTCTTTTCGATCCTCGCCACGCTCATCCGCCGCTTCGACTGCGTGCGCACCGATATAAGCCCCGCCGCCCCCTCCGCGCAGGCAAAAAATCTGCGCCGCGCGATCGACTATATCGGCGAAAACCTCACCGAGCCGCTTACCCTTTCGGCGATCGCGGACGTCGCGTATATGAGCCCCTCCTATTTCTCCGCCGTTTTCAAAAAATACAACGGCATCTCCCCTTGGGAATATATCACCATCAAGCGCGTGGAAATGGCAGTGGATATGCTGAAGACCACCGATCTTACCAAGCTCGAGATCGCGGAGCGCTGCGGCTTCTCGGGGGCATCCAACTTCTACAAAATGTTCCTTCGCATCACGGGCAAGCGCCCGAGCGACTTCTCGGGAAGAAAGTAAATAAAAAAAGAGAGAGCCGATCGGTTCTCTCTTTTTTCTCTGTCAGAGCCTTAGCCCATATCTGTACGCAACTCGCAAAATGCGAGGCTTGCGCACAGCGTTTTTTTGAATTCTGCGCGAAGGACGTCCCCCGTTTGGATTTCCGACCCCTTCGTTTCGTATTCCGTGATCATCAGCATATTTTCCTCATCGAAATAGATCACGGCAAGGAAGCCCGCGGGCTCCGCATCCTCGGCAAGGGAGGTATTGTACTGCTCGCTGTAATAATTATAGAAGGCGAAATAATCCGCGCCCTCGTACAGTGCCGCATCGGGGCAAAGGGCAAGCAGCCCCTCCGCCTCGGCGCGCGTAAGCCAGAGCGGCTCGCTTTGCATCGCGCGCTCCATCGCTATAACGGCGGCAGAATCGAAATAGTATTCGGCACGGTAGAACACGTAGCCGCCCTCCACGGTGTCCTCCACCACGGACATCTGCATCCCCCGGTACGCATCGGGAATATCGATGCCGAAGAACGCCTCGGCGTCACCGATCGGATCGTAGGGTGAAAAGTTGATCACCGTGACCGCCATAGAGGTATACAGGATCAGGCCGATCACGGCAAGAGCGATCGCTCCCTTTCCCTTGCCGCCCCGCCTGCGGAGCAGAAGGCCAAGCACCGCGGAGGCGACGAAAAGGCAAGCGAGAAAAGCAAAGAGAAGCCAGCTGATCTCCTTCGGCAAAAGCAGAAAGGCGACCGCCACGGCGGGAAATGCAACAAGGCCGAGGATCGAAAGCACGAAAAGAGCGGTGGACGCGATGCGCAGGCGCGTCGGCGGCGGCAGCTTCTCTGCCTCTGCCCTTTCCCCGGGCTTCGGCGCGGCGGAATAGAGGATCGAATCCTCTCTGATGGTATGGCAGGGAAAATGGTAAATGCCGTCCTTCGCACACAAGCCGAGCATCCCTGCGCCGCGCTTCTCTGCCGTGAGCTCCGAGAAGGCAACGGTGCGCACCGTGTGCAGAACGCCGTCCCGTCTCATAGCACGCACGAAGCGATCGTCAAAGACCTCGAGCGTATAATCGATCCGATCGCACTCCGCCTTTTTCCTCCGATAATCCGAAAGCAGCACGCCGAGGATCCTGCCGAGGTACACCACCATCATCAGAGTAACGCCGAGAAGCACGCCCTGCGCGAGCCCGACGCCCTTCTCCACGATCACGCTGATGACCGTCGCGATCAGGCATAAAAGGAAGAAGAAAAAGAGCACGGCAAAAGGGGTGCAGGAGGAGCGATAGATCCCCTTCAGCTCCTGTTGTGTATAGGCGAAGGTATACTGCTCTCGCGGTATCTGTTCGGGCGCCTCCGCCTCCTCGGGCATCGGCGTGCCGTCCTCCTCGAGCAGCTCGTCAATAGAAACGCCGAAGATCTCGCGCAGGCGGGTGAGATTGTCGAGGGTGGGGAGCGTTTGCCCCGTTTCCCAGAGGCTCACCGTCTGGCGGCTGACGAGAAGGCGCTTCCCCAGCTCCTCCTGCGAAAGCCCCGCTCTTTTTCTGTAGTACTGAATTTTTTCGTTGACCTTCATAAATGATCCTTACGGTAGTATTATTCTGTCATTCTTACACTCAGGATAAGCCGTATTGGCTCTCAAAGCACACCGTAAACCTGCCGAGCGCGTGCGTACCGGTCAGGGTGATGCGGCAGGTGCCCGTATCGGCATCGCCGACGTCTGCCACGCTATACGAATACTCCAGCTTCGCGCTCTCGATCCTGTAGCCGCCGTAAACGATATTCGGCGAGCAGGTGAAGGTGAAGCCCTTGAGATCCGAGCAGATCGCCTGATCCCCGATCAGCGCGAGCGCCCCGAGGGTAAGATCGAAATGCTCCCGATAGCCCTCCGCCAGCGCCTCGGCGGTCGTGTAGGTATATCTTGCATCGTTTTCCGAGCCGAGCTGATTTTCAAGGATGATCACGCCGTCACTACAGTAGGTCTGCAGCTTATATACCGCGACGCCGTCCGCGTCCACGATCAGGGTCTCCTCCTTTGCGTAGCTCTGCCCCGCAGGGGAGAGGATCGGCGCCACAAGCGCCTCGGGAAGCGTGATCACCGTCTTGCCGAAGCTCGAGACCGTTGCGATCACGTCCTTGCTCTGCGTGCCGTCCTGCGAGGTATAGCGGTAGGTGATCTCCGCCACGGTCACCTCGGTCTTGTCATCGCCGTAGAAGCCGAGCGTGATCACGACGCTGTATACCTTACCGCCCTCGACGGTCAGTATCTTATTGACACGGTAGGTCACCGTATTCTCATCCGCGCTGTAAAGCGAATAATCCGAGGTGGGGATCGCATAAAGGAAGCCGAGCCAATCGTCAAAAAACGGAAGCCCGAGCCCCTCGCCCGCGCCGAGGAAGCTATCGGTGACGGCGGTGCCGTCCTTAAACGCATAGGATGCAAAGCCCTTTTCAAACGCACCGTCGAAGATGCCGATCAGACCTGCCAGGCCGCTGACGCCGGGCTTTCTTTCGGTCACGTTCAGGCGGAAATTATCCAAGGGATGCGAGCAGAATTCATCGGTATTTTCGGCGTCATAGCCAATCTCCCTCTCCGAGGGCGGCGTCAGATCCTGCTCGCCGAGGCCGACGATCTCGGTCCTTCCGTGATACGATGCGCCGCCGATCACCGCATCGTATTCGACGGTGATCTTCCTCGGCATATTCGCATCGTCGCCGATATTGTAGAAGAAGCGCACGGTCAGATTCAGCACGACCGCATCGAAAATATCTCCGCCGACGCGCAGCCGCACGGAATGCGATCCCATCGCGGTGTATACGCGTGCATAATCGTATTTCTCGATATCCTGCACGGACGTACATTCGGGTGCCTTCCCCGCAAAGACGTTGAGAAGCGAACCGAAATACTGACGAAGCTCGCGCAGTCCCGCATTCTCACATACGCCGTAGCGCGAAACGGTAGAGCTGCCGAGGTGCTCGAAATAATCCGCGCCGTCATACCTGCCCTCGGCGGTATAAGACTTCACACCGCTCTGCGTGAGCGAGGTATAGTAATGATAATTGTCGATCGCAATGCGCAGATCATCAAATTTCAGGACCGCCTCCTCCTCGGGAAGCGCGACGGCCGTGGTGCCGAAGTGATGGAAGCTATAGGTATAGAGGATCGCATCGCTTGCATCGGGATCGGGCTTTACGCGGCAGCGGATCTCAAGAGAGCTAAGCGTGCCGTTCTCCGTGAAGAACACCACGTCAAGCTCGGTTCCCGTCATGCCGTTCAGGGTGAACGCGCCGTTGTAAACGTAGGTCATCTGCGTGACGCCGCCCGAGGTCTTGCCCGGGATGCCCTCAAAGGAAGCGGTGTCCAGCGTATCAAAGACCGAGAGAAGCTCGGTGGCGAACGCCATACCCGCCCATTCCTCGGAAATATACTGTACAAGCTCCGGATAATCCGTATCGTAGTATCTTCCCCTGTGGAGATCAAATTCGTATACCGTTGTGCTGCTGCTCCATTCGCCTCCCGTATACGTATCCACGGCAAGGCGAAGCGTATAGTTTCCGAGAGAGCCGTTCTTAACGAGCGTCTGCTTATATCCGTCGGGCACGGGTCTCGGCGTTGCCGCCTGCAGATGCACGTGCGTTTCTCCGAAGGAGGTGAAGTCGTAGCGCAAAAGCTCCTGATCGGTATCGTCATAGAAGTATATGCTGAGCTCCTCGTACTCTCCGTAGCCGTGCATATTCGCGGCATGACCGTTGCGAAGCCTTATATCCGCGTACGCATAGGTAAGATCCTTGACGGTGACCGCCGTATCGGTGCGGTATCGGCTCTCCCACCTCGTGCTTTCCACGGTTTCAAAATGCGAGGCATCCAGAAGAAGCAGCGAGCCGAGCCAATCCGAAAGGAAGAGCGCGGCGGGGTCCTTGCAGCTGCCACCCTCGTCTCCGATCGTATAATCATCGCCGTCAAAATGGCAGTCGGTCCCGACGGTCCAGTCGTCGATGACCTCCACGATCCTGACGGAAAAGCGGTCAAGCTCTCTGCCGTAAAGCGTCGTGAGAGAGGTGGGGCGCTCCACCTCGGTAGAGCCGAAGCCGTAAAAGCTGTAGGAATACACGACCGTGCCGAACAGATCGATCTCATACGAGAAGTCGATCGCGCTGACCGCGCCGTCCGTATAGGAAATATAAACCGTGGGCGCATCGATATCCAGACCGCCGACCGTAATGCCGTAGGCGTAGCGGTATACCTTGAAATCCTCCGAGGAAAGCGCCGTATCGAGAACGAAGTCCTCCGCATTCAGCCCCCAGAAGAAGCCGACCGCCTCGTAGGCGTACTCTGCGCCCGCGCCCTGTGCCATATCGGTCTCGGGCGGCTCGCCGTCGATCGATACGGAATAATATTTGCCGTCAAAAAGATAGAGAGTTCCGAAGGTATTTCCCTCGCCGTCGGTCAGCAGCTCCTCCATCGTGAAGTTCTCAAACGAATGGCCAAGCATCTCGTCAATGCTTTCGGGCGCCTCGATCCGCTGGCGCGGATTTTCGGGCACGACCACGCCGCCGAAGGTAATAAATTCATAGCGCTCGGTGAGAGCGAAATATTCGAGATCCAGCGTAAATTCGATCGAAAGGAGCGCCGTTTCCGAGAAGCACACGGTCACGTCGGTATAAACCGTCTCGGTCTCGGTCTCCGTATCCGTCACCGTCAGCCGCTCGGCAAGATACCGCCCCTCGCCAAGATGCGAAAACGCCTCGTAATACTGACCGACGAAGGCGAAGGTGAGGATATCCTCGGGACCGCCGTACACGCTTCCCTCCTCGTCGGTAATAAGAATATTCTCACCGTCGATCTGCCAGAGAGCGGTGTATTCTTCCCCATCCCCGAAGGAATAGGTATTCCTCAGCTCCACGTTATCGAAAACGAAATAGGAGAGCCACGCCTCCCGGCTCATCTTGGGCGGCACGTAAGCGACCGTCTCGGTTTTGGTGAGCGAGCAGACCATGCAGACAAACTGCTCCGTGCCGCTCTGCTCGGGCGTGGGCTCCACGAGAATGCCTGCGCTCTTCCAATCGTGCGCATCGAGCAGCGTGGTATAGGTGCAGCCCTGCGCATTGCATTTTTTCCAATGGCTCTCGCCATCGCGCTGCCAGCCCGACGAGATCACGTGTGCGTGCGTCTCGCTCCTCGTATGCCCGCAGACCGTGCAGGTATAAACGTCCTTGCCATCCGTCAGCACGGCATCGCCGTAGGTATGCCTTTGCTCCTCGCTTTTCGCATCGCAGGCGGCCAGCGTGCAGGCGCGGCTGTGCCCCGTGGCGGTGATGACCGTCTCACCCGAAAAATCGTGGGTATGCGGCAGCACCTTTCTGTATCCGCACAGACAGGTATAGACCTCGTTTTCGCCCTCTATGGTCGCCTCACCGAAGGTATGCGCCTCAAAGCCGTCCTGCACGGTGCAGCCGCGGAAGGTGCAGACGTAGTAATGCCCGGTCTCGTCGTAGGAGGTGACGGAGGAGAAATCGTGCAGATGCGTTTCGGTCTTTTCATATTGGCAGACCGAGCAGATAAAGTGCAGAAGCCCGTCGCTCTCCAGCACGCCCTCGCCGTAGGTATGGCTGCCCATGCTCTCGCGGTACAGGCATCCGTCCACCGTGCATTCGCGCCAATGCACGGCCGAATCGCGGCTGTAGGAAACGCTCAGACGGTGCTCGTGCGACACCACCTCGTATGCGCAGACGGTGCAGATATAAACGTCGTACTCGCCCCGCTTCTCGCCCTCACCGTAGGTATGCGCGCCGTAAGCGCTTCTTTCACCGCAGCCCTCCGTCGTGCAGGCAAAGTAATGCCCGTCGGCATCGTAGGCGTGCGTCTGCGAAAAGACGTGGGTATGGGCGGCGGTGCGCTCAAACGCGCAGGCAGAGCAGATCGCATGCTCCAGCCCGTCAAGGCCGAGAAAAACGCCCCCGAAGGTATGTGCGGCGGCACCCTGGCGCTCCGTGCAGCCGGGGAAGTTGCAGGCATAAAAATGCCCGTTCGTATCGAAGGAGAGCGTCTCGGAGAAGGTGTGGCCGTGCATCTCGCGCTTCTCATAACCGCAGACGGTGCAGGTATAGCGGTTGAAGCCGTCCTGCTCCGGCACGGGATCCCCGTAGGTATGCGCGCTCTTTTCCTCGCGGTAGCCGCAGCCGGAATAGATGCAGGCGCGCAGATGCCCCTCTGCATCCTTAATATATTCATTGTCCAATGCGTGCGAGTGCTCGATCTTGGCATAGCCGCAGACCGTGCACTCGTATCTTGCATCTCCGTTGCCAACGGAGGTACCCTCGCCAAATGAATGCGTGCCCTCGGCGGCGCGGCTGTCGCAGCCCTCCTCCGTGCAGGCCTTATAGTGGTGCGTTTCATTCGTTTTCCATTCCGGCGCATACGTGTGCTTATGCGCGCCGAGCGCGCAGGACGATATGCAGAGAACAGAAGCCATCAGTAAAAGAGAAAACAGTAGCTTTTTCATTTTCTTCCCTCCCATATTATTTGCACCCCCATTTTCGCATTTTTGATAGAAAAAGTCAAGCAAAGGCTGCTTGATTTGAAAATTCCGCCTGTCAAGCAAGGCTTGCTACGTTTGATTTTGAAGGAAAATTTCCTTTTGTTGCAAACAATTATTTACACTATCCGTTTTTTGCATATTGTTCAAAAATAAGCGCGTTGCTTTTTCACCCGCAAAGTCTTTTATGCATACGGCCGGAGAAAAACGTGCTTTTCGCTCAAAAAAAGCCTTCTTTTCTTCAAGTATACCATAAAACGGATACGAATGCAAGAAAAGAAGGCTTTTTTATTTAATTTTAAAATCAAAGAAGCTCAAGAACGGTGGACGCCGCGCCGCCGACGGCGGCTTCCTTGCCGCTTTCGGTGCTGATTTTTCCGACGAGCGCCTTATAGCCCTCGTAGTAGCGGATGCCGAATTCACGCAGCGCCTTGGAGTTGAAGTGGAGATTGTCGCCGTTTGCGCCGAGCCCCTCGGCGGATACGAAGCCGACGTTCTTCACCTTGCTTGCCACGGCCCTTAGCGCCTCGTTGACGTGCACGTAGTTCGAAAGATTCGGAGAGAGCGGGCAATCCTTCAGAAAGTCGCCAAGACCGCCGACAAGGAAGGGCACGTCGGGCATACCGAGCCTCTTTCTCATCGCCTCGATCATCGCCGTCAGCCTCTCTTCATAGGTGGAATAGAGCGCGGGCGTGCATTCCGCCTCTCCCTGATGCCAGAGGATGCCCTTGATCTCGGAGGTGCGGCTTGCAAGCTCCGCAAGATAGCAGGCGTGATCGAAGAGGATCTCGCCCTCGTGCCACTGGTCCATCGTGGAGCCGCCGTCCGCCGCAGGGATCAGACCGACCTCGACGTTGTTCTCCCTCTGATAGGTGTCGGCAAAGCTCTCGCAAAGGTTCAGCCCCGAGAAAAAGCGGTCAAAGTTCACGGGATAATGCATCGGGCGGAAGATGCCGTTACGAAGCACGTAGCAGCAGCCGTTTTCGATCGGCGGTACCTCGGAGGCAATGCCTCTGCCCGCCATATTCGACTGTCCGATCATCAAAAAAGAATGGATCATTTTTTATTTCCTCACATTTCACTGATTTTTTTAATGGTTCCCTTGTTGTCAAGCAAAAGGTCCTCGCCCACATCCACGTTGTACATATACAGCCGATCGATCTCACCCTCATTTAAGAAGAAGGTCTCGGGTGCATCGGTCTTATTCTGCTGCAAAACGTTCGAGAGTGAGAGCGTGCGGATCCTCGCGCCCTTACAAACCTTCAGCGTTTCGACATGCGCGATCTCCTCGTCGCGGTAGAGCCCGTCAATCACGAGACTGTCCACGTCGATATCACCGTCCACCCAGACGAAAGAGAAGAAATAATAGGAATTATCTCCCTTCCTATACTCGGGGCGGCGGGGCGCATTTCTGCCGTGGATATTTCTGAGCGTGATATGGCGCATCTTGCCGCGCCTTCCCTCGATGCGCGGGAAGAAGTAGGTCAGCCCGATGCAATTCTGGTAGAACGTGCCGTACACGTTCTGCACCGTGATATTTTTCATTTCGGAATTTGTGGAAAGCAGGCGCACGCCGCGCAGAGAATCCGCACCGAACACACCGTCCACCACGATATCCGAGAGCGGCCCGTCATAGCAATCGTCCGCATTCAGTGCCACGATATCGTCATAGCACGTGCTCTGGATGTTATGGATATAACCGAAGCGGCAGCCACCGTCCACGTGAATGCCGTCCATATTCTCCGCTGTGGGGTTGCCGAGGTTCATATCAAAGCGGATATTCTCCACCGTGAAATGCGTGACGTACGCCAGGCGCATTGAGAAGGTAACGGGGTTCTTCACCGTCAGATCGCGGATCGAGAAGCGCGTAATATGGTCAAAGGAAAGGCAAACGCCGAGATCACCGATCGTCTCATAGGTCGCCACATAATCGGGGTTTGCGCTCATGTGCGAATTTTTATTCGTTTCATCTCTTCTTGTAAGAATGGGATTCGGCGCCTGATTTACGTTGTCATAATTCCAGATGCCGCCCGTGATGACGATATCATGCGCGGGGCGCTGTGCGTTCGTGAGCATATGGCAGCTGCTGCCGGGCAGAAGGCGGATCTCTGCTGTCTCGGGCAGACGAAGCGTTTGCCCTGAATACACCTTCAAGGTCGCACCGATCGCATAACGCGCCTTTGGTGCGGGGAGCGCAATCTCCGAGAGGCCGCTATCCAGCATTTCCTGTATTGCGGGTGCATCGTCGTGCACACCGTCACCGTAAAGAATGTACATAATAAAATCTCCTTATATCATTATAATGGATCTCAAAGCAAAAAGCAAGATTTTTTTAAATACAAAGCAAAACCACCGAAAGGATACCGATCCCGAGGCCGATTTTGCGGCGCAAGGAAAGCCTTTCCCCAAAAAGGAAGTAGGCCGCAAGCGTAGAAAGCACCACTGCGCCGCCGTTTGCGATCGGAAAAAAGACCGAGGACTCCAAAACGCCCGATAAAAAGAGATTGAGCTTGTTGTTCACCGCTACGCAGATACCGCCCGCCGCCGTAAATGCGAGCAAAAGAAGCCGTCCTTTTCTGTCACTTTTCGGCAAAACGCGTTCCTTTTCCTTGCCGAATCGGGAAAAGAGCACGGAGGCAAGCATCGCAACCGCTGCCGTCACCGCAAAGGCGAGGACGAGGAAAATATCCAGCTCCGCTCTATAAGCCGAGGTCTGATGCACCTTCTGCATAATGCCGATCGCGCCCGTGGAGAGAAAAACGCCGATGCAAAGGATGAGCCAGATAAGGCCTGCCCCCCTTTTTTCCTTCTCCCTCTCCACCGAACAAGCAAAGCTGACGAGCATCAGAAGGATGCCGATGCCCTTCAAAAGCGTGATGCTCTCATGGAAAAACAGCACGCCGGAAAGCGCGGTGATCACCGTGGAAAACGAGGAAAACATCATCGTGTAGGAAACCGGGCCGAGCCGCATAGCAACAAGCATCGCAATGCCCTGCAGCGCGGTGACCGCACCGAACAGCAAAGAAAGCCACAGCGAAAAGGACGAGGGACGGCAGAGATTCCCGACAAGGACAAGGCATATAGCCGCCACAAGGCAGCTGGCCGCCGTGTAAATACACTTGCTCGCAACGCCCTTACTGCTCTTATCCGTGTAGTATTTTTTTGCGACCGTACCGCCCGCGGCGGCGAAAAGCGAAACGAGCAAAAGAAGATAATTTTTCATATACCCCCCAAAAACACATTGACAAATTCTCTTGCATTTGCTATTATAGCACTGTAAAACTCATATTTCTATGAAGTTTTTTCCTATTTTTGTGAAAAATCGGTCATAACGAAAGGAAGCACTATGTACGAACCGAAACGGCCGCCGCGCCTCTATTCCAAAACGCCGCCTCTGCCCGCCATGCGCTATGGCATCTATTTCAAGGATACCTTCATTGACGTAGATGATCCGACCATCGATCCTTTGCATATTCACGAATCCCTCGAGATTTTTTATAACGTGCGCGACGAGGTCTCCTTTCTCGTCAACGGCACGGTCTATCCCGTCAAGGCGGGGCAAGTGCTGATCAGCCGCCCCGGGGATGTGCACGTCTGCATTTTCCCCGAGAGCAAGTCCTATCTCTACGGTTGCCTCTGGATCGATACCGAGCTTTCCTCCCCCCTTTTCTCTTTCTTGACGGAGAACGATTTTTCACCCCTGATCACCCCGGAGGAGAACAGCCCGATCCTCGACCTGCTCGAGGAGCTTGACCGCATCAAGGATGACGAAAGCCTCGGCACACGCGCCCTGACACTCATTCTCTCCATTCTCTCGGAGCTTTCACGCGGGCACAGAGAAAGCAGACGGACCGCACCGCTCCCCGAAAGCCTTACGGCAATCATCCGTTATATCGATACCCACTGCACCGAGATCCGCTCGGTGGGCGAGCTCGTAGAAAAATTCTTTATCAGTCCCTCGACCTTAAACCGCCATTTCCGTACTTATCTGCATACCGCACCGCGCGAATACATCGAGGCAAAAAGACTGTCGCACGCACTTGCGCTTCTGAAAAACGGTGCATCGGTCACCAAGGCGGCAGAGGAAGCGGGCTTCCCGGATTGCTCGCACTTTATTATGCTCTTCAAGAAGAAATTCGGCAAAACGCCGCTGCGCTATAAAAAGGACTTATTGTAAAAACGCGAAAAAGATAGCCGATTTTACAAAAAAATGATCAATATTACATTGAAACGCATACCCCAATATGTTATAATTAAAAAAATAATAGAAATATCATTCATTTTTTAAAAACGGAGAAACGAAAAAATGAAAGCAATCGTTAACGGAAAAATCATTCTGAAGGACCGCATCACCGAGGGCGCGCTCCTTTATTCGGATAAGATCGAGGGCATCATCCCCGCGGACAAGATCCCCGCTGAGGCAGAGATCATCGATGCCAAGGGCGGCTACGTTGCCCCCGGCCTTATCGATCTGCACATTCACGGCTATCTCGGCAAGGACGTTTGCGACGGCGAGGCGGAGTCCATCCGCACCATTGCGGGCGGCATCGTGAAAAACGGCGTCGTCGGCTTTCTTCCCACCACGATGACGGTGGATATGAAGGTCATCCGTAAGGCGCTCGAGGTCTGCCGCGATCTGAAGGAGGAGAGCAAGACCTGGGCGGGCAGCGCCATTCTCGGCTGCCACGCAGAGGGCCCCTTCATCAGCGAGGCGAAGAAGGGCGCGCAGGATGCAAAATACATTCTGAAGCCCGATGCAAAATTCGTGAAGGAATATGCCGACGTCATCAAGATCATCACCTTAGCGCCCGAGACCGACACCGAGGACTTTGCCGCCATCCGTGAGATCACCCGCGACACCGACGTCGTGATCTCGATGGGACACACCTCGGCGGACTACAACACCGCGATGAAGGGCACCGAGGCGGGCGTGAAGCACGCCACCCACCTCTTCAATGCGATGACCCCGATGGCGCACCGCGCGCCCGGCGTGGTCGGCGCAGCGCTGAACAGCGACGTTTCCTGCGAGCTGATCGTGGACACCTTCCACGTGCTTCCCTGCTTCTACGATATGCTCTATAAGCTCAAGGGCAGAAAGCTCTGCTTTATCACCGACTGCCTTCCCGCAGGCGGCCTTCCCTACGGCGAGTACACGCTCGGCGGCACGAAGATCATCTACAACGACATCGTTTGCCGTCTGGAGGACGGTACCGTGGCAGGCAGCGTGCTGCCCCTCAACAAGGGCGTATGGAACGTATACACGAATTCCTCCATTCCGCTCTGGGAGTGCGTGAACGGCGCATCCCTCAACCCCGCGACCGCCATCGGCATCGAGAAGGCCAAGGGCTCGCTCGAGGTCGGCAAGGATGCGGACATCATCATCACCGACGAAGAATTCAACATTAATAAAACCATTATAGGAGGCACCGTACGCTATGAAGCTTAAAGTACAGGCAAAGCTCGACCCCAAATTTGCCCCCCTCTCGATCGTTTGCCGCGATATGCGCGAGGCAACCAAGGAGGACGGTCAGGATCTCATCATCGCCGTTGAGAGAAACAACGGCTACACCACCACCTACAAGACCCGTATCTATAAGGACGGCGCAGGACACGATGAGGAGAACTTCCGCTTCGTGGAGCGCCTCGTAAAGTCCCTGCTCTGGGTAGCGGGCGGCTACAAGGTGATCATCGCGGGCAGCACCGTTGTCGGCGAGAGGATCAAAGCGGCCTTCTCTCACGGCGGTCTGCGCGACTTCGACGTGAAGTTTATGGAAAGAGTCTACGAGCAGCCCTTCTCCGTGGAGGTCGTTGCCCTTGAGAACGCACCCAAGGATAAGTCTGCCGCCGCGCCCATCGGCCGCCATCTTGACGGCTGCCGCATCGGCTTTGACGCGGGCGGAAGCGACCGTAAGGTCAGCGCCGTGATCGACGGCGAGAGCGTATACTCCGAGGAGGTCATTTGGTTCCCCAAGACCAATTCCGACCCGAGCTACCACTACGAGGGCATCCTGAACGCAATGAAGAGCGCGGCATCCCATATGCCCCGCGTGGATGCGATCGGCGTTTCGAGCGCAGGCGTATACGTAGACAACCGCATTATGGTTGCCTCCCTCTTCCTCAAGGTCAGCGACGAGGACTTTGAAAAGAAGGTAAAGAATATGTATCTCGACGTTGCCAAGGAGATCGGCGAGAATATCCCGATCGAGGTTGCCAACGACGGTGACGTGACCGCCCTTGCAGGCGCAATGGATCTCGATGACAACGCCGTGCTCGGCGTTGCTATGGGTACCTCCGAGGCAGGCGGCTACGTGGATCCCGACGGCAATATCACCGGCTGGCTCAACGAGCTCGCCTTCGTTCCCGTGGATTTCTGCGAGGACGCGATGGTGGACGAGTGGTCGGGTGACTACGGCTGCGGCGTGAAGTATTTCTCGCAGGACGGCGTGATCAAGTGCGCACCCTGGGCAGGCATCGAGATCGACGAGACGCTCTCTCCCGCAGAGAAGCTGAAGGTCGTTCAGGGTCTGATGAAGGAGGGCGACGCACGCGCCGCCGACGTTTATGACACCATCGGCGCATACTTCGGCTACGCGATCGCATACTACGCCGAGTTCTACGATATCAAGCACGTGCTCATTATGGGCCGCGTGACCTCGGGCGAGGGCGGCGTGATCCTTCTCGAGCGCGCGCAGGAGGTTCTCGATAAGGAGTTCCCCGCGCTTGCAAAGAAGATCGAGCTGCACATTCCCGACGAGAAGTCCCGCCGTGTGGGGCAGTCGGTTGCGGCGGCTAGCCTTCCCAAGATCGGTTAAAATAATTCGGGCTGCCAAATTTCGGTAAAACCGAAAACGAAAAAAGAGGTATTGTGTATTCAGTACCTCTTTTTTGCTTTTTACGTATTTGGTAAGGTATTAATGTTGAAAACCTGCGGTTTTCTTCCGTCTTATTATATTTTCGTTTTCTATCGCCGTTTCCTCCCTCGGTGTACACTTGTACACCTCTCGGTCGTCAGCCGACGATTTTTCCTCGGAATTTGTTTGCCCGGGGCTTCCACCTCCCGGGATAACCGAAAACGAAAAAAAGTAGGGGAATTGTTAACTCAGTTCCTCTACCTTTTCTTTTTGCGTATTTGAGAAAATATTGAGGTTGAAAACCTTACGGTTTTCTTCCAACCCATTAGATTTTCGTTTTCTATCGCCGTTTCACCGCTCAGCGTACGCTTGTACGCTTCTCGCGGTTCAG
>JAGBBQ010000080.1 GCA_017938425.1 Clostridia bacterium
AATAAAAAACAATAAAAAATGAGGAAAACCGCAGGTTTTCGACCTTGATTTCCTCAAATTTGTGATTCATTTCAAAGGGGTACTGTGATCTTTTCACAATACCCCTGTTTTTTATTCGAGTAAGCCTTGATGCGACAGCCCTTTTTTGCGAAGGCTTATTTTTTTACATCGGTCTCTCTCTTGCGATAGAAGCGCGAATGCTTTTTCTTGATATATAGCGAGTAGATCGCATAGGAAAGAACGCCGACGACGATCAGCGCGCTCGTGATATGCACCCAAAGCTCAATGGCATTCTCGGTCTTGAGCGCCTCCCAATAGCTGTTCACGAGAGCCTGGATGCCGGCCTCGCCCATCTCGCCGCTGGTCAGGCTGTAGAACATAGGATCGAAGGGATAGGGGTTCTCGGCCTGGCCGTAAAGCACCTCGAGCGCCTCCTCACCCATCTCATCGGCATAATCCGCGCTCTCCAGCACCAGCTCGTTCGGCGAGCCGTAGCAGATATAGGTCGCGTTGGCGACCGCCGCCTCCTCGGAAAGCATAAAGTTGATATACTCGATGGCGAGCTCCTTCTGCTTCGCGTTCTTCGGGATGCACATAGCGTCCACGAATTCGTTGGTGCCCTCCTTCGGGTAGTAGAAGCCGAGGTTCTCGTTGCGCTCCACCATCGAGAGATAGTCTCCCGCATAGTAGGTCGCGATCGCGGCAGAGCCGCTGGTCATCTTGTTGAAGATCTCATCAGAAACGTAGCCCTGCACGAGAGCCTTCTGCTCGGAGAGGAGCGCGAGCGCCCTCTCCCAGTCGCTCGGCTCGGCGGAGTTGATATCCAGCCCGAGATAGAACATCGCGGTCGCAAAGGCATCGCGCGGGTTGTTGAACTGCAGGATCTTTCCTGCATACTTCTCGTCAAAGAGCAGCGCCCAGCTGCCCTCGCCCGCCTCGATCCTTGCGAGATCCTCTGCCTCGAGCATCGTCTTATTGTAGATAATGCCAACCTTACCGTACGTATAAGGCACGGAATAGAGGTTCTCCTCGTCGTAGAAGCGGTTCTTGTAGGCGGACTGAATATACTTGAAGTTTTCTACCGTCTTTTCGGGCTCAAAGGCGTAAAGCGCGCCCTCGTCCGCCAGCTTCTGGATCATATAATCCGAGGGGATGATGATGTCGTAGGTGCCTGCGCCGCTCGTGATCTTTGCGTACATATCCTCGTTGGTCGCATAGGTGGAGTATACCACCTTCACGTTCTTGCCGAGCACCTCCTTGCAGTATTTTTCAAATTCCGCGTTGGTGTCATAGGAGCCGAGCGAGCCGTCGGAGATATATTCGCCCCAGTTATATACGTTAAGGATCACGGTGTCGCCCTTCGGCGCGCCCTCATCCTCACCGCCGCAGGCGGTAAGCGCGAGTGCCGAAAGCAGCAAAAGGAAAAGCAGTGTCAGCCGTTTTTTCATCACTTTGCCACCTTCCTTCTGTTCTTTCTTCCGTTCTTCACGTTGGATACGATCAGGAGGATGAAGATCGTCACCACGATCAGAGTGGAGAGCGCATACATATCGGGGGTGACCTTCTTCTTCGTCATCGAGTAGATGAGCAGAGGAAGCGTCTGGAAGCTCGAGGAGCCGACGAAGTAAGAGATAACGAAGTCGTCAAGAGAGAGGGTGAAGGCCATCATCAAGCCCGAAAGCACGCCGGGCATCAGATTGGGAAGCTCCACCTTAAAGAAGGACTGTAAGGGGGTGCAGCCGAGATCGAGCGCCGCCTCCGAGAGCGATTTTCCGAAGTCCTCCACGCGGGGAAGCACCGAAAGGATCACGTAGGGAAGCGAGAAGGTGGTATGCGCGAGCAGCATCGCCCAGAAGCCGAAGCTCTCGTATTCGATGCCGAGGATGCCGACCACGGCAACGAAGAAGAGCATCATGGACATACCCGTCACGATATCGGGGTTCATCATCGGGATGTTGGTCACCGAGGTCAGCGCGTTCTTGAAGAGCTTGCTTCTCATACGGTAGATGCCCTCGGCCGCCGCCGTGCCGATCACGGTTGCAAGCAGCGAGGAGCAGACCGCGAGGATCAGCGTATTCCTGAGCGCGATGAAGGTATCGGGGGAGGCGAAAAGCTCCTTATACCACATCAGTGAGAAGCCGCCGAACACCGAGGTCGAGTCGGTCGCGTTGAAGGAAAAGAAGATAAGCGTGACGATCGGGATATAGAGAATGCCGAAGATAAGGCAAAGATAGATACGGGATGCGTATTTCACGGCACGATACCTCCTTCCTGTCCGTCGGAGAACTTATGCATCACCCAAAGGGAGATGAGAATGAGGATCATCATAACGAAGGAGAGCGCCGCGCCGACGTTCAGCGTTCCGGCGACGAACTGCCTCTCGATCGTATCTCCGATCAGCTCAAAGGTGCCGCCGCCGAGCTTCTGGGAGATATAGAAGGTGCTGATGCAGGGAACGAGCACCATCGTCACGCCCGAGATAATGCCCGAGAGCGAGAGGGGAAGGATCACCTTGGTGAGCACGCGGATGGGGCTGCAGCCGAGATCGCTCGCCGCCTCCCACATATTCTTATTGATCTTGGAGATGCAGGTGTAGATCGGAAGCACCATATAGGGCAGGAAATCGTACACCATACCGAAGATCACCGCACCCTTGGTGCCGATGATATGCATCTCGGTGCCGAGCAGGGTGTTGAGAAATCCGCCGTCATCGAGGATCGCCATAATGGAATAGGTGCGGATCAGAAGGTTTGTCCACATAGGGAGCATCAGAAGCATCATATAGATCTTCTGGCGCGAGGGCTCCGCCTTGGCGATAAAGTACGCCATCGGATAACCGACGAGCAGGCAAACGAAGGTCGCAATGACCGCAAGCTCGAGCGAGAGCAGGAAGATATCGAAATACTCGGTGAGCCCGAAGATATTCTCCATCGAAAAGCCGCCCTCGGGGCTTGTGAAAGCGTAATATATAACGATCAGCAGGGGCACGACGATAAAGAGCGCCGCCCAGAAGATGTGGGGCGCGGCCGCCGCCGAACGCATAAGACTCTTATTCCTTTTCATTTTTCTTTTGAAATACCGTCACTTGCAGAACGCAAATTCCTCTCTTGGTATTTTAGAATTCCTCGGCCGCATCGGCATCGGAGAGCTGGTCGATCTCATCGGAGAAGGAGGAGTAGTCGCCGAACATACCCGAATACTTGGATTTTTTCATAATATGGATGGCATCGGGCTCGATATATAAGCCGATGCGCTGCTCGGGCGCTACGTAATCGGTGGTCTGTATCATCCACTTGAAGCCGCCGATATCCACGATGATCTCATAATGCACGCCCTTGAAGGTCACGGAGGTGACCACGCCGGTGAGCATTCCCTTTTCGGGTGTAACGACGTCCACGTCCTCGGGGCGGACAACCACGTCCACGGGCTCGTTCTTGCCGAAGCCGCCGTCCAGGCACTCAAAGGTATGGCCGGACATACGCACGGACTTATCCGCAAGCATCACGCCGTCAACGATGTTGCTCTCGCCGATAAAGTCGGCAACGAAGGCATTCTTCGGCTCGTTGTAAATATCCGTCGGTGTGCCGATCTGCTGGATCTCGCCCTCTGCCATCACCACGATGGTGTCGGACATGGAGAGTGCCTCCTCCTGGTCGTGGGTGACGTAGATAAAGGTGATGCCGACAGCCTTCTGAATGTTCTTCAGCTCATTCTGCATATCCTTTCTCAGCTTGAGGTCGAGCGCGCCGAGCGGCTCGTCGAGCAGCAGCACCTTCGGATGGGAGATCAGCGCGCGCGCAATGGCAACTCTCTGCTGCTGGCCGCCCGAAAGGGTACTGACGTCCTTGTTCTCGAAGCCGACAAGGGCAACCATACGCAGCATCTCGGTCACGCGGGTGCGGATGCTCTCCTCCTCCACCTTCTTCAGGCGGAGAGGGAAGGCGATATTCTCATAAACGTTCAGATGCGGGAAGAGTGCGTACTTTTGAAAAACGGTATTGACCGGGCGCTTATAGGCGGGCACCTCGGAGATCTCCGTACCGTCGAAGAAAAGCTCTCCCTCATCCGCCGTCTCGAAGCCGCCGATGATACGCAGCATCGTGGTCTTTCCGCAGCCGGAGGGACCGAGCAGCGTAACGAACTCGCCGTCGCGAATATAGAGGTTGATGCTTTTCAGCACCCGTTCCTCATCAAAAGATTTTGAAATACCTTTTAGTTCAATGAGCTTTGCCATCGTTTCAGATCCCAAATCCTTTCATTTGTAGGCTTTTCTTTCCATTTTTTTATTTAAAACATAAACATGCATATGGATACAATCGTCATTATAGCAAAAAACTTTCTGTTTTGCAATACCTTTTGTCGAAATTTTTTCAAAAAATTCGCCGTGAGACGAAATTAAACGAATTTAGCCGAGCTTTTCTTTGGAAAAACGCCGCTTTTTCTCTCGAAATCTCCCATATTCTCCGTTTTTCTCACGAATTCTCAAAAATCGTATATTTTTGCTCGGGAATGGAAAAAAAGAGGGTAAAAAGGAAGACGCCCGCGCCGAAAACGCCCTCGCCGCATATGCCGAGCACGCAGAGCGAAAGCAGGGAAAGGAAGCCGACGAAGAAAAAGGAGAGCGCGCGCAGCGCCGTCTGCCCCCGCTCGCTGCCGCGGGCGGCGGCGAGGGAAGAAAGAACGCGGTAGCCGTCGTAGCCCTCGATCGGCAAAAGGTTGGAGAGGGAGGTGAAAA
>JAGBBQ010000081.1 GCA_017938425.1 Clostridia bacterium
AAAAACATTAATAAAAATGAGGAAAACCATAGGTTTTCGACCTTGATTTCCTCAAATTTGTGCTTACTATTAAAGGGGTACTGTGTTTATTTCACAATACCCCTGTTTTTTATTCGGTTATGCCTAAATGCGACAGCCCCTTTACAATGAATGTTTACAAAATCCGTTACTTCTCAGCCTCCACACGCAGGGTGAAGGCAGCTTTTCCGCCCGAGATCGCAAAGTCGATACAGTAGAGGGGGATATGATCGCCATTAAAGCCGTGCAGATGATGCGTCTCGACGCTCACGGTGGGAACGAGGCTTTTGTCGAAATACAGATGCGTTCTGCCGAGGACGATCTCGCCCTCCTTGACGGTGGGCGCGCGCTTGGTCACGTATCTCTCGGTGATCGTTTTGCCGCCGTAATCAAAGGTGTCGGTCAGAGTGATGCCCGCATCGTCAAAGGTAATTTTTCTTTCAAGAGAGCGCAGAGCGTCCAGACCGTACGCCGCGGCGATGTTCATTGTGAGGCAGCCGTCCTTATAATCGAAGCTGCCGCCGTACTCGGCGCCCGCCTTTTGCTCCGCGCCGTCAAGGATCGGCACGCTATGGCCCATCGAGCGGTTGCAGAGGATCTCATAGCGGCGAGGGCTGAAGTATTCGCGGCTGTAAAGACCCGCGCCGAGATCGCAGATCGCCTGACCGTCCGCATCCGCGAAGATAAAGCAGCCGACGTCGTTGTGGTTATGCTTCTCGGCGTTGTTGCCGCTCTTGGCGGTGCAGGAATAGTGCTCCCTTTGGATCAGCACCTGCTTTGCATCGGGCAGGATATAGTCCTCGTTTTTCCTTTCCTTCGGGGCTTCGATCGCGGGATCAAAGCAGAGAAAGGCGCGGATATAAGACTGGAAGCCCACGTTTGCCGGCCAGAGGTAAAGCTGCTCCTTCTGCAGCATTTTCACGCCGTCGGGATAGCGCTTCATCAGATAGTACCAGCAGCCCATATCCACGCGGCCTGCCGCCGTGCCGTCGGCAAAGGAGAGCGTTTCCGTCGAGGGAGGCAGGAAGCAGCGCGCGGGGAAATTCGCCATTTTCTGCACCTTTTCGTCCGCAAAGGCGTCAAATGCACCCTGCGTGTATTCGCAGAGAAGGTCGGCAAGGAAGATAAAATAGCCGAAGCCGTATATCCAATAGGAGAAGCCCTCGGTGCAGGTGCCGTCGTTTTCATAGCTCGCAACGAAGTCCGCAAGGCTCTCCTTGAAGCGCGGTAGCAAGGCGCGGAAGCTCTCCTTATCCACGAAATGGAAGCAGAGCGCGGCGCTGCCCGCCACAACGGCGGACCAGTTGTTGCCGCCCATTTCACCCGGCTGGAATTTTGCCTTGAAGGGCTCGGTCACGCGGCGGCGCACCTCTAAGATGGCGCGCTCTCTCACGGCGGGATCGAGGCGGCTCTCCAGCAGCTCGCTCATCATCGCGAGCATCGCACCCGTCTCTGCGTTGAAGAGATCCACGATGTAAGGATCCTTCGTCACCTCGCCCGGCCGCGTGTGCGTGTGTGCGGGCAGGCACCAGCTGTATTCGTCGCAGATGCAGAATACAAGATCGTTGAGCCGCTCGGTATAGTCCTCTCGTTCGGGATAGAGAAGCGCGAGGATGGCAAGAGCGGAGAGGCTGCGGCGGCGGTGGAAATAGGGCTTTTCCATCGTGCTTCTGTCCCCGTCCTTATAGAATTTGAAGCGCTGCGAAAACTTCAGCGCCGAAAAATCCAGCGCCTCGTCGGGCTGATACAGTGCAAGAACGGCCTCGATCAGCGGCGCATACGCGGCATCCTCGCGCACCTTTTTCCAGAATTCGGGCGATTTCGCCTTGTTAAAATCAAGCATAACTCATTTAACCTTAATACCTTTCAAAACTAATTCAACCCTAATACCTTATCAAACACGCACATCGCTTAAAACGAGGCACTATTTAATAACATAAAACAATTATCCTTTTCGGTCTCACCAAAAGGTCCTTTCCAGACTTACCAAAAGGTCTTGGATTTGCACCGCAGTACCGTCAGCGCAGAGAGCGTCCGAAAAGGTGTATTTCGGTGAGACCGAAAAGGATTCTAATCGGTTGGAAGAAAAACGAAGTTTTTCAACCTTAATACCCTATCAAACACGCACCACGTATAAAAAGAGGCACTATTACAATAATCCTCCAATCCTTTTCATTCTTACCAAAAGGTCTCGCTTCGCACTGCAGTACCGTCAGCGCAGAGAGCGTCCGAAAAGGTGTATTTCGGTGAGACCGAAAAGGATTTACGATAGAAACGGAAGAAAAACGAAGTTTTTCAACCTTAATACCTTATCAAATACGCACTTCGTATAGAACGAGGCACTAATACAATAAATCTTCAATCCTTTTCGGTCTCACCAAAAGGTCCTTTTCAGACTCACCAAAAGGGCTTGACTTCGCACTGCAGTACCGTCAGCGTAGAAAGCATCCGAAAAGGGGGATTTTGCGGGAGAATTTTCGTTCTTCGGGGCGAGAGGTGTACAAGTGTACACCGAGTCCCGAAAACGGAAATAGAAAAGGATTCTAATCAGTTGGAAGAAAACCTTTGGTTTTCAACCTTAATACCTAATCAAACACGCACCTTGCTTAAAACGAGGCACTATTTAATAACATAAAACAATTATCCTTTTCGGTCTCACCAAAAGGTCCTTTTCGGACTTACCAGGGAAGGAAGTCAGAGCCCAACAGCTTCAGTATCGCCTCGGTAAAGAAGTAATCACCGTAAATAATGCTGATGTGCACCTTCGCCTGCTCGGGCGTATACACACCGGGGATCGGATAGCGCACGGTGCCGAAGTCCAGAAGATGATCGTTTTCCGTATCGTAGTTAACGAATTTTTCTTCCATCGCGCGCAGCATTCTGACGGCGCCGTCCATATAGAAGCCGCCCTCCTCCTCGGGGAGCGCCTTGGCGAGCTCGATCAGTCCGCACGCCGCGCAGGCCCCCGCGGTGCTATCATAGTAAAGGGGCGCATCCTCGGGTGCGCGGAAGTCCACGCGGGGCAGATAGCCGTAGTCCTTGACCTCAGAAAGGAAGTAGTCCGCAATGCGGCGCGCCGTATCGAGGTATCTTTTCTCGCCCGTATGGATATAGGAGAGGATGAAGCCGTAAAGACCCCACGCCTGACCGCGCGACCAGGAGGAGCCGACAGCGCAGCCCTGCCCCGCGTAGGTGCAGATCACGTCCCCCGTCTCTCTGTCATGCTCCACGATGTGAGCCACAGAGCCGTCCTCGCGCACGTGCGTGCGGATCAGGGTATCGGCGTGCGCCTTTGCCACACGCGCGAAGCGGTCATCGCCGAGAAGCTCGGAGGTGCGGTAGAGCAGAGGAATGTTCATCATACTGTCGATGATCGTCCAGTCCTTTTCCTTCTGTCCCGGCCAGGCAATGATGTATTTTCCGTCGATCACAAAGCGGGAGAAAAGTGTGGCGGCGGCATAGAAGGCGCGGCGGCGCGAATCCTCGTCTCCCGTCAGCGTGTAGCCTGCGCCCGAGAGAATGTGCCACTGGAAGCCGACGTCGTGATGCAGCTCTCTCTCGCACAGAAAGGCGGCGTCCATCAGTCTCTCCTGCGCCTTGCCGGTCTTTAAATACTCCTCGTTTTTCGTATAGGCGTAGAGCATATAGCACATACCGCCGAAAAATCCCGTCGTCCACCAGGTGGGCTCCACCTCCTTGTGAAGGCCGTTTTCATTCACGCCGTCAACGAGCTTTTCGCGCGAGCGGATCGCCATCTGCAGGGTTTTCTTGTTGAGCTTTTCAAAGGTGCTTTCCGCAAATGCGCGGTTCTCTTTCAAAATGGTTTTAAAGTCTTTCATATATGCTCCTTGTAAACAACTGTTTTCAATATCAGATTTTTTTCGTAAGAACGGTTGCGCCCGTGAGGATCGGATGCACGTCCTTTTCGATCGCCTTATATGCGATCTTCACGATCTTCTTTTCGGGATGGGGGTTATCCCAGGGGTAGGAGAGCAGCGTCAGATCCTCGCCGCACGCATCCTTTCCGAGCACCACGGGATCGGCAAAGTAGGTACCGACGTAGCCGTTGTGGCGGAAGTACTGCGCGCTCTTCGGCTCGCCGTAGGTGTGCGAGAGCTCCATCACGTTCCTGCCGTAGCGAAGCTCGATCTCGCTCTCTGTGCCGTCCTCGTAGGTGACGGCGAGGGAGCCGAGGTGGGGAAGATCCTTCCAGACCACGCGGCGCATTGGGTGCGAGAGCGTCAGCTCCAGGCACAGGCGGTCGCAGCGCATCTCGCCCGCAAAGGAGAAATCCTCTGCAAAAATTGCATCGGGGCGGTGCGTGAGGAGCGCGGAGAAGGCGGCTTTTCTTCCCGAAAGGGGCAGCGCCTTCCCATCGTAGCCCTTCGGCGCAAACGCGCCGTGCAGGCCGCAGCGCAGGTAGGGAAGCACGTGTTTTGTGATCAGCTCGGTATAGCCGCGGCGGTTCTCCTCGCGGTAATTCTCGGGATTCCAGAGCATTTCACTGAGGTAGGCAACGTCGAAGATCTTTCCGTTGTCACCGAACTCCTCCTCGCCGACCGCCACCCAGGTGGAGCATTCGCCGCCGAGCATCCCCTTCTTCAGCATACGGCTTCTGTAGCGCGTGAAGTGAGAGGAATAGAGGTTGCCGATCATTGTGGGATGGCTGTAGGGAAGAAGATCGTCTTCAATATCCTCATCAAAGCGGAAGTACCAGATGAAATCAAGGAAAACGATGTCCTTCGGGAGCTTGTCGCGCAGGCTCTCGCACTTATACTGCGTCAGCGGTGCGGGATGGAGCATATCCGACCAGATCATAGCCGAGAGCCCCTTCTCCTTCAGGTGTCCGTAAAGCTTCATCAGATCGTAGTAGTAGAGCTCGGCCGGGGTCTTGTGCTTGCAGCGCGGGCAAACGCCGAGCTGGTAGACCTCGTCGTGGCCGAGATGGACGTATTTTTTCGGTTTCGCGACCTCGACGATCTCGTCAATGATGTCGAACATCACGTCGTAAACGCCCTCTGCCATCGGGCAGTAGCAATGCGCCACGGTCTCGGCGGGGCGCTCGTCCTCGCCGCGGGTGTCGATCTCGCGGTCGAGCGCTTCTGCCACCTCGCCGAACTCGGGATGCGCCGCGGTCAGATACTGCACGTGGGAGAGCGACTGCACCTCGGGGATCACGTCGAGGCCGTATTTTCTTGCCGAGGCAAGGTATCTTGCCACGTCCGCCTTCTCGAGCACCGTGCCGCGCGCGCCCATCTCGTTGTGGATGGGAGCGGCAATGATCTCGCCCGCCTCGCGCAGGCGCTGATCCTCGATCCACGCCTCGAGGATCTCGGGATGCTTATCAAAGCGCATGCCGCCCGCAAACTCCACGATCACGGCGTTGTAGCGCAGGGGCAGGAGCACGTAGCGGAAGAACCTCTCGGCAAATTCAAAATAGTCAAGATGGGGCAGACCGAGGTGGAAGCCGCGGAAGGCGCAGGAGGGCTTATCGTCCACCGAAAGAAGGGCGATCCCCTCGGCGTTCAGCGCCTCGCGCAGGGTGTCCGCGCCGTAGAGGAGGGTAAGCCGCTCGGCGGCGGTCACGGTCAGAACGCCGTCCTTATAATCCACGGTGTAGCGCTCGCCCTCATAGGCGGGATCGTCGGTCTCTTTAAAGCAAACGGTCACGCCGCAGTCGCACATCGCCACGGGAGAGCATTCCTTCAGCGTGTCAAGGAAAAAGTCCCTTGCAAATTCCGCCTCGGCGCCGCCTTCGGCGGTCACCGCCCGGATGCGGCGGCTCTCTCCGAGGAAGGAGACCCTTTTGGGCGCGGGCCAGAGCGTCGGCTCCGTGTCGAGCGTGCATCCGAAGAGCGAGATGCTCTCAATGTCGATCGGCTGCATCGCGCCGTGCAATCTCACGAGAAGCTCGCTGCCGTAGGTGCCGACAGAGACGGTGATCTCGCTTCCCTCAAGCAGGGTGCTCTTCGAGCCTGCGCCGCCGTCCGCAAGTCCCTTTTCGGCAAAGACGCCGCCCGCCGTCTGACCGTCCACAAGCACCTCGACACCCGCAACGGCGGGAGAGGAGAGCTTCACGGTCACGGCACCGATGTATATTTTTTCAAAGGAATCAAAATGCACGTCCACGCCGACGTCGAAGGCGGTCATCCAGTTAAAATGATAGGCGCCGTTTTCATGGATCGCATCCGGCGCGAGCGGTGCGCTCGCCTCTACGTAGGTAAAATAAGAGGGAGTGAGGAGCTTCTCTGCGAGAATTTTCATTGCGTTGCCTTTCTGCTTTTCAGCATTGTTTTTTGTTTGATTAAAAACAATTATTTACAATTTTATCTCTACGGTCTCGTTTTTGGGAAGGGGGATCGCTTTGCCGCCATGGAGCAGCGTGCCGCCCTCCTTGGTTGCCGTCACGGTGAGCCTTTCCTTCGAAAGGAAGATCCTCACCTCGCCGTCTCCGACGGGAACGGTGCCCTCGATGAAGCCGAAGCCGCCGAGGCACGGCTTTACCTCAAAGGTTTCGTAGGCCGTAGAGGTCGGGCGCACGCCGAGGAAGTATCGGCCGAGCAGGTAGATCGGTGAGGCGCCCCAGGCGTGGCAGAGGGATTTGCCGTATTTGTTGTTGTACATCTCGTAGTGCTTCGCGCCCGAGAAGGCGGGGTTGTATTCCTCCCAAACGGTGGTCGCGCCGAGATCGAGCATGCCCTTGTAGTAGGTGCGGATGCGGTGCTCCACAAGGTCGGTGCGCCCGATCCTTGCCATGGCGTCCAGCTCGAAGCCGCCGAAGAAGGGTGTCGTGATCGCGGGGATGCGATCATTTTCCAGCACGTTTTGGATGATGGCCTCCGTCTGCGCCTTGTCCGCGATGCCGTAAAGGATCGCGAAGATGTTGGCGTGGCGGGTCACCTGCTCCTTGCCCGAGGTGAAGGAGGAAACGTATGCGCCGAGGGCGGGGCGGTAGAATTTTTCATTGACGAGGGCGGTAAGGCGCTCGGCTTTTTTCTCGTATTCCTTGCCGTCTCTTCCGATGAGGGCAGCCATTTTCGCCATCGCGCGCAGGGCGGCGATATAGAGCATCTGCTCGGCGCAAACGGGGCCGTCCTTGTCGATGTCCGCCCAGTCAACGAAGATCCAGTCGGCGTATTTTTTCACGAAGAAGCCCTCGCCGTCCTCGCGCGAGGCGCAGAATTCCATCAGCGTATGGCAGCGGTCATAGATAAAGCGGATGAAGTCCGTATCGCCGTAATCCTCGTAATATTCGAGCGTGCCGAGGATGAAGTAAAGGCTGTAGTCTGCGATCGTGTTGATATGCTCGGTGACGGGGTCCTTGCCGCGCATACCGATCAGCGTGCGGCGCACGATGTCCTTGTCGTGGAAAAGGTAGGTGTTGAACCTGAAGGCCTGATAGGAGTCGCCGCCCCAGAGCCAGCGGTCGCGCTTGATCGCCTCGGTGAGGATCTCGCGCGTATTGATGTGCAGGGTGTAGCGGCACATCTCGTAAATGCGGTTGACGCTCTCGTCGTCGCACTTAAAGTCGCCGCGATAGGGCAGGGGCAGATATTCGTAGTCGGCCTCCACGCGCGGCGCTTTTGTGCCGAGAATGTAAATGTAACGGAAGGCGCGCGGGCGAAGCTTGTATTCGCTCTGTCCCTCCACGTCCTCCCAAACGATGGAGTGCTTAATGTCCAGCGCCTCCTCACGGGATTCGCCGTAGCTGACGTGGATCTTATCGCCCTCGCTTACGTTCTTTAAATAAAGATAGCCGTAAAGCTCCTTGCCGAAATCGAAGAGCGTTCCCTCGCCGCGCTTTTCCTTTGCGACGGGAAGCATTCTTTCGTAGGAGAAAATAAACTCGGTGGGGCGCTTTTCGGGGCTGTCGTGCATCTCGCTGTATCCCACGGGGATCCTCTCCCCCTTTTCGTCGAGGGTGTAAAACGATCCGTCGGTCGCCACCAGCTCGCCCTCGATATAAGCGGCGGGCAGGCTCTCGAGGTTCAGGCAGCAGATGCGCAGATGGTGCTCGCCCTTCGTCAGCGGCACGGGCACGCCGGGGCGGTAGCGTCTTGAAAGAGGAGCCTCGAGCGCCGCGACGTCGAGCATCGCGCCGTCGGAGAATTCCTTCTCCTCGAAATCCACGAAAACGTAGCCCGTGCCGTTCAGATGCAGGGTAAAGGTCGTGTCCTTCTCCACGGTGATATCCGCATGGAAATCCACCTTCGGTTCAACGGGATACACGCGCCAGACCACGGGGTAGTCCACCCCGAATTCCTGGCGGCGGGAATTGACGAGATTGGTGTGATAGATCTCGTAGTCCCCTCGGTTATAGATCCAATAGCTTTTTTTCATAGGCGCACCTTCTTTTTAAAATCTTCTGCGAAAAGTATACCATACGCGCACGCGCGTTGTCAAGGCGAGGCGCGTTTTTTGATTGACTTTTTCCTTCTTGTATGGTACACTGTAGATAGAATTTTTAAAAAAGGAGGTATGCATCGGTGAAAAGGATCGTTCTCGGCATTCTTGCGCACGTGGATGCGGGCAAGACCACGCTTTCCGAGGCGATGCTCTATACGGCGGGCATCACGAAGTCTCTCGGGCGCGTGGATCGCGGCGATGCGTATCTCGATACGCATTCGCTTGAAAAAAAGAGAGGCATCACCATCTTCTCCTCGCAGGCGACGATGGAGTTCGGAGCGCTTTCGGTCACGCTGGTCGATACCCCCGGGCACGTGGATTTTTCCTGTGAGGCGGAGCGTACTCTCTGGGTGCAGGATTATGCGGTTTTGGTCGTAAGTGCCACCGAGGGCGTGCGGCCGCACACCAAGACGCTCTGGCAGCTTCTTGCGAAAAGAGGCATCCCAACCTTTATTTTTGTAAACAAATGTGATCTTTTCAGCGGTAGAAGAGCCGAAATTATGGAAAATCTCAAAACGCATCTCTCGCCCGCCTGCGTGGATTTTACGGCGGATGAGAGCGTTTCGTTTTACGAGGACGCCGCCTCGCACGATACCGCCTTGATGGAAAAATACTTTGAACAGGGATGGCTTGATAGGAAAGAGATCGCGCACGCGATCCGTCGGCGCCGCCTCTTTCCCTGCTTCTTCGGCTCGGCGCTGAAGAACCAAGGGGTGGATGCGCTCCTGCGCGGGCTTTCCGACTACACCGTGGCACCCTCCTATAGCGAAAGGCTTTTCGGCGCGCGCGTTTTCAAGATCACGCGCGATGCGGACGGGCGGCGTATCGCCTTCGCCAAGATCACGGGCGGCGCGCTTCGTCCGAAGGAGGAGATCGTTTTCTCCCTGCCCGACGGCACCGAGGTGCACGAAAAGATCGAGGAGATCCGCGTTTTCTCCGCAGAAAAATCAAAGCCCGTCAAGGAGGCGGCGGCAGGTGCGCTCGTTGCGCTCTACGGCACGCGCGCGCTTATGGCGGGGATGGGCCTCGGCGTGGAGTCGGGTACGGAGAATATTCTGACGCCCGTGCTCGACTACTGTATGCTTCTTCCCGACGGCGTGAATGCCGTGGATGCCTTTGCGCGCATCCGCACGCTCGCCGAGGAGGATCCCGCGCTCGACCTGCATTACGATAGCGAGGCGGGCAGGATCCGCGTAAGACTGATGGGCGAGATCCAGTTGGAGGTATTGAAAACGCTGATCGAGGAGCGGTTTTCTCTTTCGGTCGGCTTTGACGAGGGAACGGTGCTTTACCGCGAGACGGTCGCCGCGCCCGTGATGGGCTACGGGCATTTCGAGCCCCTGCGCCACTACGCCGAGGTGCATCTTCTGATCGAGCCGCTCCCCGTCGGCTCGGGCATCGTTTGCGCCACGGATTGCCAAACGGACGAGCTTTCGCTCTCCTGGCAGCGCCTCGTGCTGACGCATATTGAGGAAAGGGCGCACCGCGGGGTGCTTCTCGGCGCACCGCTCACCGACGTGCGCATCACCCTCATCCGCGGCAAGGCACATTTAAAGCACACCCAGGGCGGCGACTTCCGCCAGGCGACCTACCGCGCCGTGCGCCAGGGCCTGCGCTCGGGCGAGCCGCTGATCCTTGAGCCGACCTTCGATTTCACGATGGAGCTGCCCGCGTACGCCGTCGGGCGCGCGCTCACGGACATTGCGCAGATGGGCGGCAGCGTTACAAGCCACACGAGCGAGGGGGATGTGACCGTCCTCGTCGGAAACGCGCCCGTCGTTTGCCTGCGCTCCTATCCGACCGTCTTACGCGCCTACACCAAGGGCGAGGGAAAGATCTCGCTTTCCGTCGGTCCTTGTGCGCCCTGCCACAATCCCGAGCAGGTCATTGCCGCGCGCGGCTACGATCCCGATCTCGACGAGCGCCATACGGCGGATTCGGTGTTCTGCAAGGCGGGCAGCGGCTATGCCGTGCCCTGGTACGAGGCGAAGGGGATGATGCATCTCGTCACCGAGCGGGAGAGTGAGGGAGGCGAAACGGATGCTGTATCCGTTCCTACCGTTCCGAAGCGGACCGAGGCAGTCAGCGAGAAGGAATGGGTGGCGATCTTCGAGCGCACCTACGGAAAGATCAAGCCCCGCACGGTCAGCGAAAAGCGTGTGAACGCCGCCCCCACGGAGGAGAAGCGGCGCCCGAAGCCGAAGGAGCGGCCGAAGGAGGAGTATCTCGTCATCGACGGCTATAACGTCATCTTCGCGATGGACTCTCTGCGCCGTCTTGCCGAGGGGGATATCGGGGATGCGAGGGATGCCCTCATCCGCACCGTCTGTAACCTTGCCGCAATGAAAAAATGCCGTGCGCTCATCGTGTTCGACGCCTATCAGCGCAAGGAGGGGCAGGGCAGCGAGGAGCAGGTCGGCCCCGTCACGGTGGTCTACACCAAGGAAAAGCAGACCGCCGACGCCTTCATAGAAAAGACCACGTATCATATCGCCGATCACTACCGCGTCCGCGTCGTCAGCTCGGATAAGGACGAGCAGTTCGTTATCTTAGGGCACGGCGCTTTGCGCGTGAGCGTGCGTGAGTTCGAGGCGGAGCTGAGAAGTGCGGCGGTGGTTTTGGATGAATTCTTGCACAGCAAAAAATAAAACGAAAAACGAGACTGTGTTGAACTGAACCCATAAAAACGGACATTGAAATAAAAAACCTCTTGTAGTAGAATAGAAATATCTACTGCAGGAGGTTTTTTTGTATGGGAAACAAGAAAGGAAGAACAGCATATCCAGATAATTTCAAAACATTGGTAAT
>JAGBBQ010000082.1 GCA_017938425.1 Clostridia bacterium
AAAAACGGTCATAATGAGCCTCGATTGTTGTTAGAGGGGCGCAAGACGCCCCTTAATATAATTATATGAAAAAAATCAAAAAGGGTATTGACAGGATACAAGTATTCGTGTATAATTGTATACAATCATACAGAAAGGGGATTTGCTATGCTGGAAATCTCATCTAAAACCAATCTGCTCGAGCAGAAGTCCTATAAGTATTCGCTCCAGGACATTCCTGAGCCGAATCTCTATCGGGAGATCTACCCCTACAGCGGCGTGCCGAAGGTTGCCTTTAACCACCGCCGTGTGCCGATGGGGATGCCGGAGGATATCTGGATCACCGATACCTCGTTCCGTGACGGTCAGCAGTCGGTGGAGCCCTACACGGTGGATCAGATCGTGGATCTGTATAAGCTTCTTTCGAAGCTGGGCGGCCCGTACGGCATCATCCGTCAGACCGAGTTTTTTGTATACAGTGAAAAGGACAGGGAGGCGATCCGCCGCTGCCAGGAGCTTGGCCTGCGCTTTCCCGAGATCACAACCTGGATCCGCGCGAGCAAGGAGGATTTTAAGCTCGTACGCGATCTCGGCATCCGTGAGACCGGCATTCTCGTCTCCTGCAGTGACTATCACATCTTCAAGAAGATGAAGATGACGCGCGGTGCGTGCATGAACTATTATCTGCAAACGGTCGCCGAGGCGTTTGAGGCGGGTGTAATGCCGCGCTGCCACTTAGAGGATATCACGCGTGCGGACTTCTACGGCTTCGTCGTCCCCTTCGTCAACGAGCTGATGAAGATGTCGCAGGATGCGGGCATTCCCGTAAAGATCCGCGTGTGCGATACGATGGGCTACGGCGTGCCCTACACCGAGGTCGCCCTGCCGCGCAGCGTTCCCGGCATCATCTACGGTCTGCAGCACTATTCCGACGTGCCGAGCGAGATGCTTGAGTGGCACGGCCATAACGATTTCTACAAGGCGGTCTCCAACGCCTCCACCGCTTGGCTCTACGGCGCCTCGGCGGTCAACTGCTCGATGCTCGGCATCGGCGAGCGCACGGGCAATACGCCTCTGGAGGCGATGGTCTTCGAGTATGCGTCCCTGCGCGGCTCGCTTGACGGAATGGACACCACCGCCATCACCGAGATCGCGGATTATTTCAAGAACGAGATCGGCTACGAGATCCCTGTAATGACGCCCTTCGTCGGTAAGAACTTCAACGTCACCCGCGCGGGCATCCATGCGGACGGACTGATGAAGGATCAGGAGATCTACAATATCTTCGATACGGAAAAGCTGCTCGCGCGCAAGCCCTCCGTTATGATCGGTAAGGCCTCCGGCCTTGCGGGCATTGCCTATTGGATCAACGATAACTATCAGCTCTCCGCCGCCGAGGCGCTCACGAAGAAGAGCGAGATCGTGATCGGACTGAAGGAGTGGATCGACCGCGAGTATGCAGACGGAAGGCAGACCAGCCTTTCCACGGGCGAGCTGGAGGAGAAGATCGAGGAGATCTCCGGCGGCCGCCTTCGCCGACTTTAAGTAAAGGAGTGTTTACAAAATGACACATAAAACCGTATCTCTTGCCGATCAGGTATTCGAAAGGCTGGAAAGCGATATACTGCTTGGAAAGTATCCGAGAGGCTCGTATCTTACCGAGCTTGCCCTTGTGGAGGACCTTGGCGTGAGCCGCACGCCGATCCGCGAGGCGCTGCGCCGTCTCGAGCAGGAGCATATCATAGAGGTCTCCTCGCGCGGCATTCTTGTCCTCGGTGTAACGGCGGAGGATCTTTCCGACATTTATTCGATGCGCGTAGAGGTAGAGCCGATGGTTGCCGCGCGTGCTGCGAGTGCCGCAACGGACGAGGAGATCGCCGAGCTGCGCGAGACGGCGGAGCTGCAGGCCTATTACGTCAGCCGCCACGATTCCGACCGCATCAAGCGGATGGATTCGCGCTTCCACGAGCTTCTTTACCGCGCCAGCCACAGCACCGTGTTTTACGATACGCTTCTGCCGCTGCATAAGAAGGTGCAGAAGTTCAGAAAGACGTCGGTGGAAAACGAGAGCCGTGCCGACCGCTCTCTTGAGGAGCATAGTGCGATCCTTGCCGCGATTGAAAAGCGCGACAGCGCCGCGGCCTACGCGGCCATGCGCACCCACGTGGAGAACGCAAAAAAGCATATCGTGAAATGAGGAAATAAAAAAATGGGACTTACAATTGCACAGAAGATCATCAAGGCGCATCTCGTCTCGGGGCAGATGCAGGTAGGAGAGGAGATCGCGCTTCGCATCGATCAGACCTTGACGCAGGATGCCACGGGCACGATGGCGTATCTCGAGTTTGAAACGATGGGCATCGACCGCGTGCGCACCGAAAAGAGCGTGGCCTATATCGATCATAACACCCTGCAGTCGGGCTTCGAGAACGCCGACGATCACCGCTACATTCAGTCGGTTGCGAAAAAGCACGGCATCTATTTCTCGCGCCCCGGCAACGGCATCTGCCACCAGGTGCATCTGGAGCGCTTCGGCGTGCCGGGAAAGACGCTGATCGGCTCGGATAGCCATACCCCCACGGGCGGCGGCATCGGTATGCTCGCCTTCGGTGCGGGCGGTCTGGACGTTGCGGTCGCTATGGGCGGCGGCGCGTATTACATCACGATGCCGAAAATGATCCGCGTCAATCTTACGGGGCGCCTGCGTCCCTTTGTGACCGCGAAGGACGTCAGCCTTGAGATCCTCCGCATCCTTTCCGTGAAGGGCGGCGTCGGCTCGATCATCGAGTGGGGCGGCGAGGGTGTAAAAACGCTTTCGGTGCCCGAACGCGCCACCATTACCAATATGGGAACCGAGCTTGGTGCCACCACCTCGATCTTCCCCTCGGATGAGACGACCCGTGCCTTCCTTGCCGCCGAGGGCAGGGAAGCGGATTACGTGCCGATCGCACCCGATGCGGACGCGGTATACGATCGCGTGATCGATATCGATCTTTCCGCACTTGAGCCGCTGATCGCCTGCCCCCATATGCCCGACAACGTGGTGAAGGTATCCTCCCTGAAGGGCACGAAGGTGGACCAGGTCTGCATCGGCAGCTGCACCAACTCCTCCTTGCAGGATATGCTGAAGGTCGCCGCGCTTCTGAAGGGCAGGACCATCAAGGATTCGGTCAGCCTCTCGATCTCCCCCGGCTCGAAGCAGGTGCTTTCGATGCTTGCCGAGTGCGGTGCACTTGCGGATATGCTTGCAGCGGGCGCGCGCGTGCTGGAATGCGCTTGCGGTCCCTGCATCGGTATGGGCTTCTCCCCGAATTCGGGCGGCGTGAGCCTGCGCACCTTCAACCGTAACTTTGAGGGCAGAAGCGGCACCAAGGATGCCAAGGTCTACCTCGTTTCCCCCGAGTGCGCGGTTGCCGCCGCGCTCACCGGCGAGATCACCGATCCGCGCCTGCTTGGCGAGATGCCTGCCATCGTGATGCCCGAGGCGTTCAAGATCGATGACAGCGCGGTCATTCCTCCCGCCGCGCCCGAGGAGGCACAAGCGCTTTCCGTCCTGCGCGGTCCGAACATCAAGGAGTTCCCGAAGGCGAAGCCGCAGACCGACTGCCTTTCGGCGGCCGTCGCGCTGAAGGTCGGCGACGATATTACCACCGACCACATTATGCCTGCGGGCGCAAAGATCCTGCCTTACCGCTCCAACATTCCGTACCTTTCGAAATTCTGCTTCGCCGTCTGTGACGAGAGCTTCGCCGAGCGTGCGCTTGCCCTCGGTGAATCGGTCATCGTCGGCGGTGTTAACTACGGGCAGGGCTCCTCGCGCGAGCACGCCGCGCTCGTGCCTCTGTATCTCGGCGTGCGCGCCGTGATCGCCAAGAGCTTTGCGCGCATCCACGCAGCGAACCTCATCAACGCGGGCATCCTGCCTCTCACCTTCAAGGACCCCAAGGATTACGACCGTCTTTGCCGTGACAGCCGTATCTCTATCGAGGGCGTATTCGAGGGAATGGAGACGGGCGAGATGACGCTCGTTGATGATAAGGGCGAAAGGATCACGCTTACCTGCTCCTTCACCGAGCGGCAGAAGGATATTCTGAAGGCGGGTGGACTCCTCGCGTACACGAAGGGATAATCCGCATATATGTAAATAATTATTCGCAAAAAAGAGATGTGCCGATCGGCACATCTCTTTTTTATATGTTTACTGGCTTTATTTTTCGGGTGTGATCAGGCCGTAGCCGCCGTCCTTGCGCTTATAGACCACGCAGGTCTCGTGCATCTCGTCGTCATAGAAAACGAAGAAGGCATGGCCGAGCAGATTCATCTGCAAAATGGCCTCCTCGGGGGACATCGGCTTCATAGGATAGGTCTTTTCGCGGATGGAAAACTCCGCCTCCTCGACGAACTCATCGTCATCCTCGGGCTCAATAACGAAGGCGCCCTTCTTCATGATCTTTTCAAGCCGCGTCTTATTCTTGCGGATCTGCCGCTCGAGTCCCTCCACCGCGCGGTCAAGCGCCGTGATAAAGGTGTCGCTTTCCTCCTCGCTGCGGAAAGTCGCCCCTCCGTAAACGATGGTGATCTCGATGATCTTAACCCCCTTGCGTGCCTTGCAGGTGACGTCTGCTTCGGTGTCGGCACCGAAAAATTTGTCGAATTTCAAGAGCTTCTTCTCAATCAAGGCCTTGAGAGATTCGCGAACCGTCAATTGCTTTCCGTAAACTGTGATCTTCATAATGTTCTCCATTCTTGCCATAGTTTCAAAGGATCGATCCCGGGGGTGGAAGGGGAAAGATCCTTCGTACTATTATTATAGCATATAACTTGTTAAAAATAAATAGTTTTTGCAAATTTTCTTTTAAAAAATTGATAGATATGTACAAAGTGTAAAAAGAATGCCGTCAAGGATAAAAATGCGAAAAAACCGTTGACAAGCGCCTTTTATTTTGATAAAATAAAACTGTTGGGAGTGCGTATTTTAAAACGGTACTCCCTTTTTTTGGGATCAAAGGAGAAGAAAAATGGCAACCTTAAGAGATCGGCTTTGGCTCTGGGGGCAGTCTCCCGATGCGCATTGGGAGCATAACAATAACTATCACCTTCCCGGGCATTCGCGTATGAGCGCCGTGGAGGGGCTCTTGTATTTCGATATTCCGAACATTTGTCGCGTGCGTATGATGGGGCATCCGCAGCCGCCCTACGATCAGGAGAGCATTGCGATGCGCCCCGCGAAGGAGGTCGTGTGGTCTCTGCTCGGCGCGGGCGGTGAGCCCGTGACCGAATGGGGAGATATGGAGGAGGTCATCCGCCAGGCACAGATGTTCCCGAATATCACGGGCGGCGTGTTTGACGATTTCTTCCTTGCGCATCGCATCGCGCATTATACCCCCGAGCGGCTCTGCGAAATGAAAAAGAAAATTGCGGAAGCCGTCGGCCGCCCGTTGGATCTTTGGGTGGTTTGCTACGAGGATAAGCTGGATAGCATTCCGGGCATTGCGGAGTATCTGCGTGTCTTTGACGTGATCACCTATTGGACCTGGAAGGGCTCGGAGCTTTCACATATCGAAAGGAATCTGGAACGGATCCGCGCGATGGCACCCGATGCGCGCATTCTTTGCGGCTGCTATATGTGGAATTACGGCGAAAAATGCGCCTATACGCGCGAGCAGATGGAGTATCAGACCGAGCTGTATCTGCGCCTGATGCGCGCGGGGGAGATCGAGGGCATCGTCGTCTGCTCCAACTGCATTGCCGATCTCGGCATTGAGAACGTGGAGTATATGCGCGAGTGGATCGCGGCGCATAAGGATGAGCGCTTGCCCGATGCCAAGCGGAGCGTTTGATCATTTCCGAAAAAAAGCATTGAAAATCCGTCATCTTCTTGACAAACACTAAAAAATAATGTATGATATATTATAGATAAGTGTTTAAAGTTCATCTGGAGGATGCTATGACCTATTATATGGATCTTTTGGAGAAGGGTGGCCGCGGCGCGTATATTGCGCTGGGTGTTCTTGCTCTTGCGGTGCTCTTCGTGGTTTTGCAGGCCGTTCTTGCTTACGGCCGCGGCACGAGCCGCTCGGTGGCACGCTTTCTTGTCGTGATCGCCTGCGCAGGCGCTGCTTTTTATGCGACGCGTATCGTCGGCCGCGCGTATTTCCCGAACAAGACGGTCGGTGAGGTTCTGAAGCTTTCGAGTACGCGCTTTGCTCCCATTATGGAGGCGCCCGCATCGGAGCTGCTTTTGCCCATCGCCTTTGTTCTGATCTTTTTTCTCCTCTCGCTTTTGGCTGTCATCCCCTTCAAGCTCTTCTGCGGCATCTTCGGCTTCTCCTATGAGCGCAACAATGGGGTGACGCGTGGGTTCGCCGTGCTTGTCGGCGCGGTGCACGGGCTGTTCACGCTTTTCATTCTCATGCTCCCGATCTTCGGCGGTATGCGTATGTACGAGAGAGCGGCGGTCGAAAAGCCGACCAGCGTGGTAGCGGATATCTATGACCGCTATTTTGAGGATACGGTGGAGAGTCCGCTGTATAAGTATCCGATGGAGTTTATCGGTGATCGGGTGATGAATGAATTCGCCGAGTCTACGAAGTGACCGGGCTGCCATATTTCGGTAAAACCGAAAACGAAAACTTGGGGCTTCCACCTCCCGGTATAACCGAAAACGAAAAAAGAAGAGGTACTGTTTAATCAGTGCCTCTTTTTTTCTTTATATCAGATTTAAAAGGAATTAAGGTTGAAAACCTTGCGGTTTTCTTCCATCCTGTCAGATTTTCGTTTTCTATCGCCGTTTCACCGCTCAGCGTACACTTGTACGCTTCTCGCGGCTCAGCCGACGATTTCTCCTCGGGATCTGTTTGCCCCAAGGGGCTTCCTATTTCATCCGCTTTCGCGGATTTCATTCGAGATGCCTTGCATCTCGCCTCCCGGGATAACCGAAAACGAAAAAAAGAAAGAGGTACTGTTTAATCAGTGCCTCTTCCTTTTCTTTTCTGCGTATTTGATAGGA
>JAGBBQ010000012.1 GCA_017938425.1 Clostridia bacterium
AACGTATTCAACTAAAAACAAAACTGACACCGTATGAGAAACGATGTCAGTTTCGAGAAAACACGAGCTTTTAAGAGCAAACCAAAGCTATTCTACGAAAAGTTTTTTTATTTCGTGTCCATTGCCTTGGGTTCACTCCAACAAAGCGATCTCTATCTCGTTTTTTATTTGGCTTGCGAATTGCGCCATTCCATGGAAAGGATCATGCAGGAGTCGATACGATCGACTCGCAAAAGCGCATGAGCGTTTTTTGTCTTATAAATCATGATCGGAAAGCAGGGCGCAGAGCTCCTCGCTTTTCATCCCGTGGATATAGGGCGAGGGGTCGATGCCGCCGAGCGCATCCAAGGTTTTTCCGATCAGCGCGTTTTCCAGCTTCTCGATGGGGGCGGTGCTGAAGAAGTCGCCCGAGAATTGGATCCTCTCGATTTTGTCGCGCGAAAGCTCCATTTCGACCGAGACGAGGCCGAAGGGGTATTTTTTCTTGCGACTCACGCGATAGCCCGTCAGATACCGCTTGTCCGAATAGATCCATTCGGGGGAGCGGTTTCTTTCATAGAGGGCGTCGATCTCTTTGTTTTCGGGGGGCGCGCAGCGCTCTGCCGAGAGCAGGGAGCAAACGCCGTCCTCGATCCCCGCAATAAACTCTTCGACCGATAGCGCTCTTGGCAGCACCGATCTTAAATTCACCACGCGCGCGCGCAACGACTTGACCGCACGGTAGGCAAGCTTCTCCTTATCCACGCGCAGCACTCTCTCCATCACCGAAAAATCCGTATCGAAGAGCAGCGTGCCGTGGTGCAGGATGCGGCCGCCCTCGGCGTGCTGGGCGTTGCCCGAAAACTTGCCGCCCTCGCACTCGATATCGTTGCGGTCACTCATATGCGTGTGAAGCCCAAGGCTCTCGAGGCATTCGCGGATGGGGCGTGCGAAGTGGGCAAAATCAAGCGGCCTTGCTTCCTTTCCCACCGAGATGAAGGTATAGTTCAGATTTCCGAGATCGTGATACACCGCACCGCCGCCCGTGATGCGGCGGCAGATACGGATGCCGTTTTCCTTCGCGTAGGCAAGATCCGCCTCGGCGTATACGTTCTGATTCCTTCCCGCGATCACCGAGGGCGCGTTCTGCCAGAGCATAAAGATATCGGTATCCGCGCTTCGGAAGAGGTATTCCTCGACGGCGAGATTATAGTAGGGGTCGGTGGTGGTCAGCCTTACGTATTTCATAAAAATATAAAGAGGATGCCTCGGCGTATTGCGAAGCATCCTCTTTCTCCGAAAAAATTTTAATCAGCTAAGCAGATCAGATGCCCTTTTTGCTGCGCTCGATCTTTTCGATCTCGGTGAAGTTCTGGGTAGGAACGTAGCCGGGGATCGGGAGGATCTTCTCAGCAAGTGCATCGATGATCCAGCTTGCCTGCGGGAAGAAGCTCTTCTCAAGCTCGAAGGAGGGAGTGATCCAGTTGCGGGAGCCAACAACAACGGGCGGGCCATCGAGGTAGTCGAAGCAAAGCTCGGTGATGTTGGAGGCCATATCTCTCATAACGGAGCCGCGCTCGCAGGCATCGCCTACGATGAGGACCTTACCGGTCTTCTTCACGGACTCGACGACCTTCTCGTAGTTGAAGGGAACGATGGAACGGGTGTCAATGACCTCAGCGCTGATGCCGTACTTCTCCTCCAGGATCTTTGCGGCCTCCATTGCGCGGTACAGAACGGCACCGATGGTAAGAATGGTAACGTCCTTACCTGCACGCTTAACGTCGGGCTCGCCGAAGGGAACCTCGTAGTGACCCTCGGGAACGCCGTCCTTCATAAACTCCTCGCCGAAGCCGTAAACTCTCTGCGACTCGAAGAATACAACGGGGTCAGTGCCGTTGAGGGCGCTGGTCATAAGACCCTTTGCATCGGAGGGCGTGGAGGGGAATACGACCTTCAGGCCGGGAATGTGCGCGCAGAGCGCGGTCCAGTCCTGAGAGTGCTGTGCGCCGTACTTGGAGCCGACGGATACACGAAGAACGATGGGCATCTTGAGAATGCCTGCGCTCATTGCCTGCCACTTTGCCATCTGGTTGAAGATCTCGTCGCCTGCGCAGCCGATGAAGTCTGCGTACATCAGCTCAACGATCGCACGGCCGCCGCACATTGCGTAACCGACGGCAGAGCCGACGATGGCGGACTCGGAGATGGGAGAGTTGAAGAAGCGGTGGTAGGGAATTGCCTCGGTCATCTTCTTGTAAACGCCGAATGCGCCGCCCCAGTCACGGTTATCCTCGCCGTATGCGATGAGGGTGGGATCCTCGTAGAACTTGTCGATGATCGGCTCAAAGAGACCGTCACAGACGTTGTACATCTTCATCTTGGAAACGGGCTTGCCGTTTGCATCGGTAGCGGTGCGGATCTTGCCCTTGATCTCCTTGACTCTGGGGCACTCCTCCTTGGGCATCATAACGTCTGCCTCTCTGGTGGGATCCATGCTGACTACCTTCTGGTTGGAGAACATCATAGAAGCGATCGCATCGGGCTCCTTGTTCAGGTCCATACGGGGCGAGATCTCGTCGTTGATCGCGAGCTTCATGATCTCGGTCATACGGTTGGTGATGTCTTCCTTGATCTTGTCAAGCTCTGCAATGGTAGCAACCTTGCCGAGCACGAGCTTGGTCTTGAATGCCTCGATGGGATCTGCTGCCTTCCAAGCCTCGATCTCCTCTGCGGTACGGTAGGTGGAGGAGTCGGAGGGAGAGTGACCGGATACACGGTAGGTAACCACGTCGAGAAGTGCGGGACCCTTGCCCTCGAGAAGGAGCTGCTTCTTGCGGGAAACCGCGTCGATCACTGCGAGAGGATCGTAGCCGTTTACGCGCTCTGCGTGCATCTGAGAGGGGTTGAAGCCTGCGCCGAGACGGGCAACCATATCAAAGCCCATGGTCTCGCCGCGGGTCTGACCGCCCATGCCGTAGTGGTTGTTGAATACGTTGAAGAGGATGGGCATACCGCCGTCGCTGAACTTGCCGTCCATACCCCAGAGCTTGGTGATCTGGTCCATGGAAGCGAAGTTGAGAGACTCAAGAACGGGGCCGCGGCCGGTCGCACCGTCACCGCAGTTGGAGATGACGATACCGGGCTTGTGGTTGGATCTCTTGTAGAGAGCCGCGCCGAGCGCGATGGGAGCGGAAGCGCCTACGATCGCGTTGTTGGGCATCAGACCGAAGAGAATGAAGAAGGCGTGCATCGAGCCGCCGAGACCGCGGTTGAAGCCGGTCTTACGTGCGAAGATCTCTGCAAGTGCGCCGTAGAGAAGGAAGTTGATAGCCAGCTCCTTCACGTTGCCGCCTGCGTTCATATGCTTCTCAACGACGGAGAGAACCGCGCCGTCAAGGAACTCCTTCATAATGTCGTAAAGCTCCTTATCGTCGAGCTTCTCGATGGAGGAAAGACCCTTGGCAAGGATCTCGCCGTGGCTGCGGTGAGAGCCGAAGGAAAGGTCGTTGATATCCAGGGCGTAAGCCTCACCGACGGCGGAGGCCTCCTGACCGATGGAAAGGTGAGCGGGGCCGGGGTTGTTGTATTCAACGCCGTTGTAATTGCTCTTGGTCTTGACATCGTTGAGCATCGTCTCAAACTCACGGATGATCGCCATATCGCGGTAGATACGGATCATATCCGCCTTGGAGTAGATCTTCAGCTCCTCCTTCAGGGTTTTGTTGTACTGGCAAACGGGAATGTCCTCAAAATGGATGTAGCCTGCTTCAAAGGCTTTGCCGGGATCGACGTATTGACTCTTAGGCATTTTTCTATTCTCCTTATTTTAATTACATAAACATTGCTTCGCGAATGACTTCGCAAACGGTGGGATGCGGGAATACGAGCTTCTGGATGTCCTCGACTCTCATCTCGGTCTCGACCATCATAGCCGCGCCGTAGATGATCTCGGAGGCGTAGGTGCCGATCATATGAAGACCGAGGATGTTCTTGTGCTTCTTGTCGGTCACGATCTTCAGGATGCCGTAGCCGTGCTCGTTCTCCGCGATGTATCTGCCGCTGTACTTCAGCGTCACGGTCTGCACGTTGACGTCGAGACCCTTCGCCTTGGCGCTCTCCTCGGTCTCACCGACGGTGGCGACCTCGGGGTTGGTATAGATCACGGCGGGGATGGCGTTGTAGTTCACGCGGTCCTTCTTGCCGAGAATGGTGTTGATGCAGACCTCACCCTCGCGGTAAGCCGTGTGCGCAAGCATCGACTTGCCGTTGACGTCGCCTGCCGCATAAACGCCGGGCACGTTGGTCTTACCCTGCTCGGTGGTAACGATCGCGCCGCGCTCGAGCTTCAGCCCGATGTTCTCGCAGCCGAGGTTTGCCGTTCTCGGGCGTCTGCCGATGGAGACCAGCGCATAGTCCGCCTTGATCTCCACGGTCTTGCCGTCCTTTTCGTAGGTAACGGCCTTATTCTTGATGGAGGTTACGCGCGCGCCGAGGATGAACTCTACGCCGCGGGATGCGTAATCCTTCTGAAGAAGCTTGGAAATATCGAGATCCACCGCGCCTGCGATGCGATCCATCATCTCGACCACGTAGACCTTCGCGCCCACGGAGTTGAAGTAGGATGCCATCTCCAGGCCGATAACGCCGCCGCCGACGACCACGATCGTCTTGGGGATCTCGGGGAGGTCAAGAACCTCACGGTTGGTCAGCGCAAAGCCCTCCTTAAGAGAGTCCTGCAGACCGTCGATGGGAGGAAGCGAGGGGGAGGAGCCGGTCGCGATCAGAAGCTGCTTGCCGACGTACTGCTTGCCGTCCGCCTCAACCACGAAGCCCTCCGCGCTTCTCTCGCGGATCACGGCGCTTGCCTTCACGACCTCAACGCCGCTCTTCTTGAGCTTCGCGCCAACGCCGGAGACCAGCTGCTTCACAACGCCGTTCTTGCGGTTGACAACGAACGCATGGTCGATCGCGGCGGAGCCGAAGGTCACGCCGTAGTCCTTGCCGTGCTTTGCGTAGTCATAGATCTTTGCGGAGTAGAGAAGCGTCTTGGTGGGGATGCAGCCCTCGTTGAGGCATACGCCGCCGAGCGCTCTCTCCTCGATCACGAGGGTCTTAAGGCCTGCGTGTCCCGCTCTCTCGGCTGCATTGTAGCCGGCAGGGCCGCCGCCCAGAATAATCAGATCATACATTTTCTATGTTTCCTTCCTATGCTTATTTTACAAGAAGCAGATCAAAGTTCTCAAGCGCCTGTACGAGATCCTTTAAGAATCTTGCCGCATCTGCGCCGTCCAGCACTCTGTGATCGAAGGTAAGGGAAAGTCCCATTGCGGGATATACGACGTCCTCGCCGTCAACCTCCTTGAGCCTTCTGGTGATGCAGTCAACACCGAGGATCGCGGTCTGAGGAGGATTGATGATGGGCGTGAAGGACTCAATGCCCATCGCACCGAGGTTGGAGATGGTGAAGGTGCCGCCCTTCAGAAGGTCGGGAGAGATGCTGCCTGCCTGCGCAGACTTGATGATGCCCTTGGCTTCCTTGGAGAGTGCCGCAAGAGAGAGCTTCTCTGCGTGGAAGAGGGTGGGAACGATCAGACCCTTGGGAGAGTCAACCGCGATACCGAGGTTCACGGTGTTGAAGTAACGGATCGTATCCTCCAGGCAGTGCGCGTTCACGCCCTTGTGACCGAGGATCACGCGGGAAACGGCAAAGAGGATGATGTCGTTGATGGTGATGTTGGGAAGGCCCATTGCCTCGCCGCCTGCCTTCAGGGACTTTCTCAGATCCATGATCTTGGTCGCGTCGAAGGAGGTGTTGAGCGTGAGCTGTGCCATGCCGGTGAGAGACGCGGTCATCTGCTTCGCGATGATCTTGCGGATGTTGGGCATCTTTACGTCCTCGTACTCGGGAAGTGCCGATGCGGCTGCGGCGGCGGGAGCGGCCTCTGCGACAGCGGCGGGTGCGTTCAGATCGCCGAGCATTACCTTACCGCTGATACCGCTGCCCTCTACGGCAGTCTTGTACTCTGCGGATGCGGCGCCGGAAACGGTCAGACCTCTGTCAACGAGGGACTGAACGTCGCGCTCAATGATACGGCCGTTGGGGCCGGTGGGTGCTGCCTTCAGAAGGTCTGCACCGGTCTTCTCTGCAAGTGCGCGTGCACGGGGAGAGATCGCACCGCTGATCTCTGCGGCGGCTACGGGTGCTGCCTCTGCGACGGGCGCCTCTGCCTTCACCTCTGTGGTGGCGGCGGGTGCGGCCTCTGCGGGAGCGGCGGCTTCGCCTGCGGGAGCGAACTGCGCGGCGTCCTCACCGTCGTTACCGATCACGCAAACGTTCTCGAGGCAGGGAACGTCGTCCCCCTCCTCGTGGAAGATGGCAAGAAGCTTACCCGACTCGGGTGCGGCCTCGTCAAAGGAGGATTTATCGGTCTCGTAGGAGAAAAGGATCTCTCCCTTTTCCACCGTATCGCCGACCTTTTTGTTCCAGGACGTGATGATGCAGGATTCAACGCTCTGACCCTGCCTGGGCATAATTACCGGAATTGCCATGATGTTTTTCCTTTCGTTTCATCTTATTTTTGCTATACGAGTATTATTTTAGCACCAATCCTCCAATAAGTCAATAGTATAATTATACAATAATTAAAAGAAATAGAGCATTTAATTGTGCGCTTCTTGCCCCTAAGGGGCAAAAATATCCTTGCGCCACCCTTGCTTTTTTTCCGAGAATGTGCTACAATGTGTAGGATGAGCCCGTGCCGAAACCGTGCCGCGTGGCTTTCGGTTTGGCATCCGTACGTCATGATAACAGCACACGAGGTCCCTCGCCCCAACGGGCTTCGGCGAAGAAAAAGGAATGAAAAATATGAAAGCCTTAAAGGAGAGCCGTGCGGCAAGCTTTATTGCCGTCACTGCCGTTTATCTGCTCGCCGCCGCGGCGGGCATTCTCGTATATCGGGCGCTGCCGCTTGCGTGGTGGCTCTCGCTTCTCATCGCGGATATTGCCGCCACGGCGCTGACCTTTTTCTTCAGCGTCCTGTTTGGCAATGCCTCGGTCTACGATCCGTATTGGAGCGTGCAGCCGCCCGTCATTCTTTTCGCACTCGCGATCGGCAGGGAGCTGAATGCGCTTTCCGTTCTTTTGCTGATCGCCGTCACGCTCTGGGCTGTGCGCCTGACGGCGAACTGGGCGTATACCTTCGGCGGTCTTACCCATCAGGACTGGCGCTATACGATGCTGAGCGAGAGGACGGGGGGCTTCTATCCCATCGTCAATTTCGTCGGCATCCATCTGGTCCCCACCCTCGTGGTCTATGGCTGCACCCTGCCTGCCGCTGCTGCGATTGTGGAGGGGATCTCCTTCCGTCTGCCCGCCGTTGCCTTCCTCGTTATCTCCTTGATAGCCGTCATTTTGCAAACAATTAGTGACATTCAGATGCATAAATACCGCAAAAACCGTGACGGCGCCTTCAATCGCCACGGATTATGGCACTACGCGCGCCACCCGAATTATCTTGGTGAGATCCTGATGTGGTGGGGGATCGCGCTTGCCGTTTTCGTTTGCGCGCCGACGCGCCCTTACCTCCTTTTCGGTGCGCTTTCCAACACCGCGCTCTTCCTTTTCGTCAGCATTCCGATGGCGGACGGAAGGCAGGCAAAGAAGGAGGGCTTTGCCGCATACAAGAGTGAAACGAGGGCGCTTCTGCCGATAAAGAAGTGACCGACCCGAAAAATTAAAAAGGGGCTGTCGCATTTAGGCATAACCGAATAAAAAACAGGGGTATTGTGAAATAAACACAGTACCCCTTTAATAGTAAGCACAAATTTGAGGAAATCAAGGTCGAAAACCTATGGTTTTCCTCGTTTTTATTCATGTTTTTTATTCTACCGTCGTTTCCTCGCTCAGCGTACGCTTGTACGCTTCTCGCTTGTCAGCCGACGCTTTCTGCTCTAAATCCGTTCGCCCCAAGGTTCTGATCTCATTAAGAATTCGCAAATCGTGTAATTACAACCGTGCTTTACCGATTTATCATTGATATGCCTGAATTCTTAATGAGACAGACCCTTTTTGTATATCCGAATTCCTTATATCAAGGTTGGAAATCTGCGTTTTTTTGTTTTATGTACGAAAGTTTTTTGCCGATCGCTTGCGTTACATCGGCTTTGCGTTGGCAAGCAGATATTTCTCCGCCTCGGCGCACCACATGCCGTTGTTGGCCTCCACGATCTTTGCGAGCTCACGGTAGAGAGGATCGGTCTTGCCGAGCTCGGCAAGGTCGGAAAGCGCCACGAGGGGCATCGAGATGAAGTTGTAGATCAGCTTCTTTCCGCCGGGGATCTTATCGAGGTTCAGAACGGTATCCACAACCGCGTCGAGACCGCCGATATGGGTGATCATCGCGGTGGGGTTGAGCCTGCCGTCGTTCATCATCTCGATGGACTCGAGCATATCCGCGGTGTTGCCGCCCGAGTTGCCGCAGATGTGGGTGAAGCTGTAATGCACCTTGTAGAAGTTGAAGTTTGCCGAGAAGGCGGGGTTGGTGGGGCCTGCAAAGAAGTTCAGGCAGCCGTCGAAGCCGAGCACGCTGTCCGCCAGCTCGACGACGGGCTTCACGGGCGCGTAAACAAAGGCATCGTCATAGCCCTTGCCGCCCGAGAGCTCCATCAGGTACGCCTGCGCGTTCTCCACCTCGTTGGTATTGACGTAAACGAGCTTCACGCCGTTTTTCGCAGCCTCCTCCACGGTCATAATGGAGGCGGCGCGTGCAAGACGCGCGTTGTCAATATCGGTAACGACGAGCAGGGCGGGCTTTCTGTCGCAGTGGATCGCATAGTCGATCGCGCCGAGACCCATAGGGCCTGCCGCCGCCATCAGAATGGTGTTACCGCCCTCCACGATGCCCATCGTGTGCAGATGGGTGGAGTTGTTGGTGTGATAGTTGGTGTGATAGCCTGCCACGATGCAGGAAACGGGCTCTGCCAGCGAGCCGTAGAAGTAGGTATCGTTGTCATAGGGAAGCAGGCAGTTGCACTCCATCACCTCGTTGGGGATGATGACGTACTGCGAGTTGCCGCCGACGTAGCGGTAGGAATAGCCGGGTGCATCCAGCTTGCCCTGATAGCCGATCGCGGGCTGGATCGCAAAGCCGTCACCCACCTTGAACTTATCCTGCCACTTCTTGCCGACGGCAAGGATCTCGCCGCAGAACTCGTGGCCGATGATGGTGGGATGCTCCGCAATATCGTTGGGTACGCGTGCGTGCGCCGCGCCCTGGAGCGCTGCCTTGTGGGTGGACATACAAACGCTGTCGGAGACGACCTTCGCAAGGATCTCGTCATCCTTCATCTCGGGAAGCTCAAACTCCTCGAGCCTTATATCGTTGGCACCGTAGATACGGACGGCTTTGGTTTTCATAGACTATCTCCTTATAAAATATAGTGTAGCGCATTCGCTTTTACTGAAATTATATCACTCTTTATAAAAAATGTCAATCAAAATCTTGCACGAAGTTTCAAAATAAATCGAAGCACAGGCATAAATGTTGTATGAAAAGATTGCTTTTTCTTTTTTTGTGTGTTATAATGGCTGTGTAAAATATTTCCGAAGAGAGGTTTCAGATCATTATGAAGCAAGCACTTATGTACGGAGCGGGAAACATCGGCCGCGGCTTTATCGGCCAGCTTTTCCATATGTCGGGCTACGAGATCTCCTATATTGACGTCAATATGGCGGTGATCGATAAGCTGAACGCGGACGGGCAGTATCCCGTATATATCACCGACGGAGACGATTACCGCGAGTATCTCGTCACGGGCGTGCACGGCGTGAACGGCCGCGATAACGAGGCGATCGCCGAGGCGATGGCAAATGCGGATATTATGGCAACGGCGGTCGGCGTGAACATTCTGAAGTTTATCGCGGCGCCCTTTGCGGGCGGCGTGCGCCGCAGAATGGAGAAGGGCATCGAGGCGCCCCTCAACGTCATCATCTGCGAGAATATGATCGAGGCAGATAAGTATTTTGCCGGCCTCGTCAAGGAAAATCTTAACGACGAGGAGAAGAAGTATTTCGATACGCACATCGCGCTCGTCGAGCCCTCGATCGGCCGTATGGTGCCCGCAACGCCCAAGGAGATCGCAGAGAAGAATCCTCTCGCGGTCTGCGTGGAGCCCTATTGCGAGCTGCCCGTGGATAAGAACGCCTTCAAGGGCGAGATCCCCTCGATCAAGAATATGGTGCCCTTCGCGCCCTTCGATTTCTTCATCCGCCGCAAGCTCTTTATGCACAATATGAGCCACGCGCTGACCTCGTATTTCGGCGCTCTGCGCGGCTATACCTACATCTGGGAGGCAAACGGCGATCCCGAGATCCGCAAAATGGCAGAGGCGGCGCTTGCCGAGGCCTCCGCGGCTCTCAACAAGGAGTACGGCGTGCCGCTGACCGAGCTGAAGGCCTTCTCCGACAATCTGATCGAGCGCTTCGATAACAAGCTTCTCGGCGATACGATCGAGCGCGTCGGCAGAGATACGAAGCGTAAGCTTTCGGTCAACGACCGTCTGGTGGGCGCGGCGCTGCTTTGCGAAAAGCACGGCATCGCGGCTCCGTATATCACGGCGGGCATTGCCGCGGGTCTGCATTTCGCTCCCGCGAGCGACGAGTCCTCCTGCGAGGTGGCGAAGGCGGCGAAGGAGAGCGGCGTTTACTCTGCGCTCGCGACCTATTGCGGCATCGCATCCGATGCACCGCTTGCAAAGGCGGTCGAGGCCTGCTATAAGAAGATCGGCGAGGGTACTGCCATCGGCGCGCTTCTTGCATAAAAAATTCGGCTCTCCCTCTTACTTTCGGAGGGGGAGCCTCTTAGTAAATCTATCCGGAGAGTGAAGCAATGGATTACCGTACAGAGCACGATTCTATGGGTGAGGTGAGAGTGCCTGCCGACCGCCTTTGGGGCGCGCAGACGCAGAGAAGCCTTGAAAACTTTCAGATCGGCACAGGGATCGAGACGATGCCCGCCGAGATCATACACGCCTTCGGCATTCTCAAAAAGGCGGCGGCGCTTGCCAACGGCAGCCTCCGACCCGAGAAAATGACCGAGGAAAAGCGCGGCGCGATCGCGCTTGCCTGCGACGAGATAACGGCGGGGAAGCTTTCCGAGCATTTTCCGCTCGTCGTTTTCCAGACGGGCAGCGGCACGCAGTCGAATATGAATGCAAACGAGGTCATTGCCAACCGCGCAAATCAGCTGCTCGGTCGGACGGCGGTGCATCCCAACGACGATGCGAATATGAGCCAGTCCTCCAACGATACCTTTCCCACGGCGATGCATATCGCGGCGGTGCTGGCGCTTGAGGATCGGCTGATCCCTGCGGTCAAAGAGCTGATCGCGACCCTTGCGCGGCTGGAGAGGGAGAACGAGGGAATCGTGAAGAGCGGAAGAACGCATCTGCAGGATGCCACTCCCATCGGCTTCAGCCAGGAGATCAGCGGCTGGCGCAGCTCGCTTGAGAAGGATATCGCTCTCCTTGCGCGCGCGGCAGAGCCTCTGTATGCGCTGGCGCTCGGCGGCACGGCGGTCGGCACGGGGCTGAACGCGCCCGAGGGCTTCGAC
>JAGBBQ010000083.1 GCA_017938425.1 Clostridia bacterium
ATTCCGTCGCTTGTGAGTGCATAGAAACGGTGGATTGGGATCGCGTCGGCCAATGCTATGCATTCGTTGCGGAGGCGGTGCTGATTGCTTACCGAACACGCTTTCGGTGATCGGATCATTTTGTTGCGGATAAGTCTTGATTATATTTTGGCGAATTTGAGACACCCCTTCCCTTTTTCATCGAATGGCTCTTGACAAATTCCATTATATATGATAATATATATAAAGCAAAGAATTTTGCGCAAAAAGAGGCCTTGGTTTCAGCCCTGAAAAAGAGAATGCACGGTTGGTGAAAGATGCATAGGGAAGTGCCTTTGGTGTAGCTTTTTGTCCCGTTTGGGATTTCGGGAAGAACGGCTTTTGCTTATTAGAACCCGACGTGCGGCCGCGTTATCGGCTTTCAAGAGATAAATTCGGGTGGTACCGCGTTACCCTGACGCCCCGAGGATCGCTGTTTTGCGACCCTCGGGGCTTTTCGTTTGGATTTCAAAATAAAAAATATACAAGTGAGGACAAAGGTATGAACAAGGAATTGCCGAAGAACTATGCCCCTTCGGAATTTGAGGACCGCATCTACAAAAATTGGTGCGACAAGGGCTATTTCAAGCCCGATGCGGACAAGAAGAAGCCCGCATTCTCCATCGTTATCCCGCCGCCCAACGTAACGGGTCAGCTGCATATGGGACACGCGCTGGACGAAACGCTGCAGGATATTCTCTGCCGCTATAAGAGAATGAAGGGCTTTTCCACCCTTTGGGTGCCCGGTACGGACCACGCAGGCATTGCGACCCAGATCAAGGTGGAGGAGAACCTCCGCGTCAACGAGAATCTCACGCGCTACGATCTCGGCCGCGAGAAGTTTCTCGAGAGAGTCTGGGACTGGAAAAATCAGTACGGCTCCCGTATCATCAATCAGCTGAAGAAGCTCGGCGCATCCTGCGATTGGTCGCGCGAGCGCTTCACGATGGACGAGGGCTGCTCCCGCGCCGTGCGCGAGGTGTTCGTCAATCTCTACGATAAGGGGCTGATCTACCGCGGCTACCGCATCATCAACTGGTGCCCCAACTGCCGCACCGCCCTGTCGGATGCCGAGGTCGAGTATGCCGAGCAGCCGGGCGCATTCTGGCACGTGCGCTATCCCGTAAAGGACAGCAAGGATGAGTATGTGATCATTGCCACCACCCGTCCCGAGACGATGCTGGGCGATACCGCCGTTGCCGTACATCCCGAGGACGAGCGCTATGCGCACCTCGTCGGTAAGAAGCTGCTCCTGCCTCTTGTCGGCCGTGAGATCCCCGTGATCGCAGACGAATATGTAGAGCGCGATTTCGGAACGGGCTGTGTAAAGATCACGCCCGCGCACGACCCGAATGACTTTGAGGTCGGCAAGCGCCATAACCTTGAGATCATCAAGACCTTCAACGATGATGCCACCATCTGCGAGCAGTACGGCGGCAAGTATGCGGGTATGGACCGCTTCGAGGCGAGAAAGGCGATCGTCGCGGATCTGGAGGCGGAGGGCTACCTCGTAAAGACCGAGCCCTATTCTCACAACGTCGGCACCTGCTACCGCTGCAAGACCACCGTGGAGCCTCTGACCTCGGATCAGTGGTTCGTCAAGATGGAGCCGCTCGCAAAGCCCGCCCTGGAGGTAGTTAAGAACGGGGAAGTGAAATTTGAGCCCGAGCGCTTCTCCAAGACCTATATCAATTGGATGGAGAACTGCCATGACTGGTGCATCTCGCGTCAGCTCTGGTGGGGTCACCGCATTCCCGCGTTCTACTGTGACGCCTGCGGCGAGATGACCGTCTCCAAGACCGACATCGATACCTGCCCGAAGTGCGGTGCAAAGGTGCGCCAGGAGGAGGACGTGCTGGATACCTGGTTCTCGTCCGCTCTGTGGCCCTTCTCCACGATGGGCTGGCCGGATAACACCGAGGATATGCAGCGCTACTATCCCACCGACGTGCTTGTCACCGGCTACGATATCATCTTCTTCTGGGTTGCGAGAATGATCTTCTCCGCCCTGGAGCATACGGGCAAGAAGCCCTTCTCCACCGTGTTTATTCACGGCCTTGTCAGAGATGCGAAGGGCAGAAAGATGTCCAAGTCTCTCGGCAACGGCATCGATCCTCTGCAGATGATCGAGCAGTACGGCGCCGATGCGCTGCGCTTCGCGCTCGCCACGGGTAACGCCCCCGGCAACGATATGCGCTTCTCGGACGAGAAGATCGAGGCAGCGAGAAACTTTGCCAATAAGCTCTGGAACGCATCCCGCTTCGTGCTGATGAACCTCGATGAGGAGGACAGAGCGGAGCTGCCCGCAGAGAGCGCTCTGACGATCGAGGACCGTTGGATCCTTACCCGCCTTGCCGCAACGGTTGCGACCGTTACGGAAAATATGGAAAACTTCGAGCTCGGCGTTGCGCTGGGCGAGATCTATAACTTCACCTGGGATACCTTCTGCGATTGGTACATCGAGATGGCGAAGAGCCGTATCTTCGAGAAGGGAAGCGAGGGCGCGAGAACCGCGAAGAGCGTGCTCTGCTACGTTCTCAACGCGATCTTAAAGCTTCTGCATCCCTTTATGCCCTTCATCACCGAGGAGATCTACGGTGCGCTGCCGGGTGCGGGTGAGAGCATTATGATCTCCGAGTATCCCGAGGCAAAGAGCATTCCCGTATTCGAGGCTGCCGCCGCGGATATCGACCGCATCATTACCGCCATCACCGCCATCCGTAACCGCCGCGCGGAGATGAACGTACCTCCCTCGAAGCGCGCGAAGCTCTTCGTCGTAACGAAGTACGAGAGCACCTTTAAGAGCACCGCGAAGATCCTTGAAAAGCTTGCAGGTGTCTCCGAGGTCATCCTTACGGATTCCTACGCGGGTGAGGATGCCGTCGCGATCGCGACCGAGGCGGGCAACCTCTATATTCCTCTCTCCGACGTGATCGACTTTGAGAAGGAAAAGGCGCGCCTCAGCGCCGAGATCGAGAAGAACGAGGGCGAGATCCTCCGTATCGAGAAGAAGCTTTCGAACGAGGGCTTCGTTGCGAAGGCACCCGCCGCCGTCATCGAGGGGGAGAAAAAGAAGCTCGAGAAGTACCTCTCCACGAGAGAGGCGCTGGCCGCCGCAATCGCAAAGCTTAAGTGATTTTTGCAAATAAATGTTTGCAAATTAAGGCAAATGCATATGAAAGAACTTGAAAATCTGTCCTCCGTGATCTACGCGGGGCAGTATGAAAACGAGACCGTCCCCTCCGTTTTTCGGGTGGAGGATGGCGTGGAGGAGATCGCCGAGAACGCCTTTCGCGGCTTTTCGTCCTTAAAAAAGGTCATCCTTCCCCCCTCTCTTCGCCGCATCAGTGCCGCCGCCTTTGCGGATTGCCAAAATCTTTCGGAGGTGGTGATCCCCTTCGGGCTTTCCGAGATCGGAGATGAGGCGTTCAGCGCCTGCCCGTCTCTTACGGGCATCCGCCTTCCCGATAGTGTTACGCATATCGGCGAGGGGTGCTTTGAGGGCTGCGCCTCGCTCTCCTCTCTGAAGCTCTCCGAGAGCCTGTGCACGGTCGGCGCGGGCGCGTTCTCCTTCTGCTTTAATCTGCGCTCGGTCGAGATCCCCGACAGCTGCTATTCGGTGGAGTTCAACGCCTTCTCGGGCTGCTTTTCGCTCGAGAGCGTGAAGCTCTCAAAAAATATGCAGTCGGTCGAGGAGTCGCTCTTCGAGGGCTGCCGCTCTCTGTACGCGATCGATCTGCCCGCGGGGCTTGTGCGCATCGGGCGCCGTGCCTTCCGTGGCTGTCTGAGCCTTAAAAGCCTCATTCTTCCGGTCTCGCTGCTGGAGATCGGTCTCGATGCCTTTGCAGACTGTAAGGCGCTTCGCCGCCTCGCTCTGCCGAAGGGTGTCACGGAGCTTGAGGATCTGGAGGTGTTCGGCGGCTGTGACAGTCTCACGGAGATCTCCTACGGCGGCAACGCCGAGGGCTGGGAGCGCCTTCTTCGGGGCAAAACGCTGACGGTGCCCACCTCGGGTGGCGATATCCTTACCCCGAAAATCTATTTTCTGGACGTGAAAAATGAAATTTAAATGCTTGGTTCTTGACCACGACGATACGGTCGTCAACAGTACGGCAACCATCCATTACGCCTGCTTTGAAAAATACCTGGAGGAGAAGAAGCCGCACCTCGTCGGGAAATTCGACCTTGATACCTTCTTTCTGAAAAACTTCGAGCCCGGCGTTCTCGAGTTCTTTGCCAACGACGTCGGACTTACCGAGAAGGAGATGGAGGAGGAGGAGGACTATTGGCGTGATTTCGTCAAAAACCATATACCCTCCGTCTATCCCGGAATGAAGGAAATTATGGAGCGCTTCGTTGCCGAGGGGGGCATCCTTGCCGTTGCCTCGCATTCGCTCTCCTGCTATATCGAGCGCGACTATAAGGCAAACGCCTTGCCTGCGCCCGCGGTCATCTACGGCTGGGAGATGCCGAAGGAGAAGCGTAAGCCCGCGCCCTTCCCGATGCAGGATCTTTGCGCGCGCTTCGGTCTGAAGCCCGAGCAGATCTTAATGGTGGATGATCTGAAGCCCGGCTTCGATATGGCGCGCGCCGCAGGCGTGCCCTTCGCCGCCGCAGGGTGGGCGCACAGCATCGAGAGGATATCCTCCTTTATGCGCCGTCACTGCGACTATTATCTGGAAAGCACCGATGCGCTCAGCGCGCTTCTTTTCGGTGCGTGAGGGCATCCTTGTTAAAATTTAGATTTTTTGTTTTCCCTTGACAAGCAAGGAAAAAAATAGTAAAATAAAAATGTAATAAAATAAAACCATTGTGAGGTGATTTCTATTTTAAGCATTAAATTGATTTCCGCACAAGGTGATGTGAAGTTCAAGGCCTACGGCAACGAGGTGGATGAGCGCTTTGAGGGTGAATACGAGGAGGGCGATAAGTTCCGCGTGGATCTCTCCGATTCCTCCTTTATGAAGATCTCGCTGGACGAGAATCTTCCCGAAAGCATCGTCTACGTGCCGGATGGATTTTTTGAATTTGTGATCCCCTTCGGTTATGAGAGAAAGGCGTGCTATGCGCCCGGCACCTTTGCCGAGGCGAGCCACCGCGTTCGCGTCAGCGAGCCGACGGAGGCGGAGATCTATGGGGACCGTATGATCTCGCTCAATACGCACGACCGTCATAACGTGCCGAAGTATTTCCCCCACGCGGTGGCAAACTTCGTAACGCGCGAGGAGCCCTGCTTCTTCGAGCGCAATGCGATCGACGGTGTGACCGAGAATCACAACCACGGCTGTTACCCCTATCACTCCTGGGGCGGCGGTCTGCGTGAGGATCTGGAGTTCACGGTGCAGTTCGGTATGGAGGTTGAGGTAAGCGAGATCGTCATCCACATCCGCGCCGATTTCCCCCACGACACCTATTGGAAGGAGGCTGACCTCGTATTTGATGACGGAACGGTGCAGCACATCCATCTGGAAAAGACCGACGAGGGGCAGAGCTTTGCTTTCCCCGCGATCAGAACCAAGAGCGTGAAGCTCTGCGGTTTCGTGCAGCAGCGCTTGGAGGACGGTTCGCTCTCCTTTGCCGCTCTGTCTCATTTTGCCGTACACGGCCATTATATTAAAGAGGAGAATGAAGGAATGGAAGTCAGAAACGCATCCAACGCAAAAGACGTCAGATTTTATACCACCGATAGACTCAGAGAGGAGTTTCACATCAAGAATCTCTTCACCAAGGATAACATCCGTATGGTTTACAGCCACACCGACCGTATCATCGTGATCGGTATGATGCCCGTATTCGCAAACCTGCGCCTCGAGGCAGGCAAGGAGCTTGCCGCTGATTATTTCCTTCAGCGCCGTGAGCTTGGCTGCATCAACATCGGCGGCAAGGGTATCATCACCATTGACGGTGTTGAGTATGAGATGAATCCCCGCGACGGTATCTACGTCGGTATGGGCAATAAGGAGCTTCGCTTCAGAAGCGTGGATCCCGAGAAGCCCGCGAAGTTCTATATGACCTCCTGCCCCGCACACACCGCTTACCCCATCGTGAAGATCGACATCACGAAGGCGCGCAAGGTGCCCTGCGGCAGCCTTGAGGATTGCAACAAGAGAGTGATCAACCAGTACATCCATCCCGAGGTGATCAAGTCCTGCCAGCTGGCTATGGGTCTGACCGAGCTTGAGGTCGGCTCGAACTGGAACACGATGCCCTGCCATACCCATGACAGACGTATGGAGGTCTATATGTACCTCGATATGGGTCCCGACGATGCGGTATTCCATATGATGGGTGAGCCCAAGGAGACCCGCCATATCATTATGCACAACGAGGAAGCCGTGATCTCTCCCTCCTGGTCCATCCACAGCGGCGTAGGCACGAAGAACTATTCGTTCATCTGGGCTATGTGCGGCGAGAACCAGGAATTCACGGATATGGATCATATCGAAACAAAGGAGCTCCGTTAAAATCATAAATTCCGAAATACTGCGTTGTCGGGCGAGTCGCACGGATCGCCGTAGGTTACTACGGCTTCACCGCGCTCCCACCCTTACGCCTTGTCTTTCGAAATTTCTGAGTTTTAACGGCAGAGCGCAGACGGAGTTTTTGATAAAATTTCCGAGCTTTAACGGCAG
>JAGBBQ010000084.1 GCA_017938425.1 Clostridia bacterium
GACGGCACCGTGCTGATCCCCGCCTTTATCGAGGACTTTGGCGGAAAGGCTGAGACCTTTGAGGGAAAGAAGTATTTTGCGCTCGACTCCTTGACGGCAAGCACCAAGTTTGACGAGATGGGATGCATTATGATCGATAAGGAGATCGATCTCTCCTCTATCAACCGCGCCGAGGATATGGATCTGATGCTCCACTGGATGGGCGAGTTCATTTTCGATATTGAAAAGATCCGTATGTCGAGAACCTACGGCCCTGCTACCCCCGAGGAGCGCGAGGGCTTCAAGAGAGTCGGCGAAGATATCAAGGCAAGACTGCTTGCAAGGAATAACAAGCACCCGATCCTCGTATCCAAGCCCGGCATCCTTGACACTCTGCACGAGATCTACAAAACGAACTCCAACCCCACACTGAAGGGCTATATGGATCGCCTCATCGGCTTTGCCGACAAGCAGTTTGCGAAGGGCATCTTCAAAATGAATGAGGATATGACGGCGCTTCTTGCTCACGTGGAGGACCCGCAGGTGGATGGCTACGATGCGGGCGGACGCTCTTCCTACCAGAATGAGCTGGGAACGGCGGCATCTCAGCTTGCGATCGCCTATCAATTCACGCGCGATGTGAAGTACGCAAAGCTTGCGTATCACATTATGAATGAGATGATCCGCGTTCCGCACTGGGGCCCCGGTCATTTCCTCAACAACTCCATGGCTACCTACGACTACTGCCTTACCTATGACTGGCTCTACAACGTATGGACCGAGCTTGGCTACGAGCTGAAATTCCTCAAGACGGGCATTTATACGCACGGCGTAATGCCGAGCTATGACTCCGTTATTTTCGACAGATGCGCATTTCCCTCGCCCCGCCTGGGCACGGGCTGGCGCTTCAAGCTGAAGCCCGACAACTGGAACGCCGTTTGCAACACCGGCTCGATCGTCGGCGCGGCGATGCTGATCTGCGACGGCAAGAGCAGCTATATTACCGATCGGGTGCTGGATCACTGCACGGAGCTTCTTGGCGCATCTCTTACCTCGCTGATGCAGGACGGCCTCGTGCTGAAGCAGTACGCACCCGACGGCTCTTACGTGGAGTCCAACTCCTATTGGTCCTACGGAACGAACGAGCTTTTCAGAACGATCGGAATTCTCTACAGTATGCTCGGCACGGATCTCGGCCTGCACTACTCCTACGGTCTCGATAAGACCTGCTATTACGCGATCAACACCGAGAGCGCGGACTACGTTGGCTGGAACTATCACGACGGCTCGCTTTCGGCACAGGGCACCGGCTCCTTCTATCTGTTCGGTTATATTTCCGGTGACAAAAATCTCTATGCACTCCGTAAGGAGCATCTGAGACGCGGAAAGGGTGCCAGCCTCAACGATCTGCTCTACGATCCCGAGCTTCTCGGCGAGGAGGTTCCCACGCTGAAGGCGATGCCGCTGGATTATTATATGGAAAACATCGACGGATTCACCGTTCGTAGTGGCTGGGAGAGCGGCTCGATCTACGCAGGCCTGCTCGGCGGTAAGAACCCCAAGGGGGCAAGCCATCAGCAGATCGATGCGGGCTGCTTCGTTTACCACAACCACGGCAAGCTTTGGTTCACCGACCTCGGCGTGGACAACTATAACCTGCCCGGCGGATATTTCGGCAACAACAATCTCTTCCGCAGAAACGCAGAGGGTAACAACACCCTCTTCATCACCTCTCTGCCCCACGGCCAGGCGCTCGACAATAATTCTCCGATCACCGAATGGAAGTCCTCGGATGCAGCTTCTTATTCCATCATCGATACCACGGCGGCGTACGGCGATAAGGCGGTCAAGACCACGCGCGGTATGCTTCTGACGGCGGATCGCAAGACCTGGGTGCTGCGCGACGAGGCCGAGTTCAAGGAAGCGGAGAACGCATGCTGGGTCGCAAACTTTGAGAGCGCGAAGATCAAATGTGAGATCGCAGAGGACGGCAAGTCCTGCCGTATGTCCTATGAGGACGGTGCGGCAATCGACGTTTACCTCTTCTCGGATGCGGACGTGCGGTTCGAGATCGTCAGCTGCTACGACTTCCTTCTGAAGGATACCCAGCCGAAGGTGGAGGGAGAATATGACCGTTCGGCATACTCCCGTCTGCTCGTGCGCTTCAACGGAATGAAGAAATTCAACCTTTCGATCGTGGTTGAGCCCGTTGGCGATGCGGCACAGTACGCACTTCCCACCGCAGAGTGGAAGAATATCGGATAAACAGCTTATTCAAGTTAAAATATGTTTCCTTAAAGGAGTGCATTATGCAACCGATCCGATATGAATTGTGGGACAGTACCCCTGCTCGGGGGGATTACGCCCCATATATTCTTCACTACAAGCCCGAGACTGCGAAAACCAAGGCCTCCGTGCTGCTCATCCCGGGCAGCGGCTATTGCATCAATCCTGCGCGCCCCGTGCAGGAGGGAGACCGCGTGGCAAGATACCTGTGCGAGAGAGGCATTCCCGTTTTCGTTCTGATCTACCGCGTATTTCCCGAGGCGGGCTTCCCCGCGCCCCTGCTCGACGGCAGGCGCGCGATGCGGCTCGTTCGCTACAAGGCAGAGGAATTCGACATTGATCCTACAAGGATCGCGACGCTTTCCTACTCCGCGGGCGGCCATCTTGCCGCTTCACTCGTCGGCTATCACGCACCGCTTGACGGCGAGGGCGCGGACGAGATCGACAAGCTCGATTACCGTCCCAATTATCAGGCGCTCTGCTATCCTGTGATCTCTCTTGATACATCGAAGGATTACACGCACAAGGGCTCTGCCAAGGCGCTGCTCGGAGAGGAATACAAGGCGCTCGAGCGCGCGCTCAGCTACGATGCATCGCAGGCCGAGATGGCACCGCCGACCTTTATCTTCCATAATTTTGACGACACCTGCGTGAGCGTGGAAAACAGCCTTTTCTACGCCGCAAGACTCAAAGCGCTCGGCACAGAGGTGGAGATGCATATCTATCCGCACGGCGGCCACGGCATCGGCATTCCGATCGATGACAAGCCCTCCTCGCTCCATAACAGAGACTGGATAGAGCAGTTCATCCGTTGGCTTGGCTATTACGTGCCGATCGAGGTATAAAAAAATGACCGTACATCCGATCGGGCCGCTATATAATGCCGACGCAAAAATACTGATCCTCGGCAGCTTTCCTTCCGTAAAATCACGCGAGGCTATGTTCTTCTACGGTCATCCGCAAAACCGCTTCTGGAAGGTAATATCCGCCATTCTCTCCGAAAACGAACCAAAAAGCGTGGCAGAAAAGAAAGCTCTGATTCTTGAAAACCACATCGCGCTCTGGGACGTGATCCACTCCTGCGAGATCGCAGGGAGCGCCGACAGCACGATCCGCGGTGTGACGGCAAACGATCTGACTCCCATCCTGCGCACTGCCGATATCCGTGCGATCTTCGTAAACGGAAAAACGGCAAAAAGATATTACGATCTCTATATCCGCGATACGGTCGGCCGCGAGGCGATCTGCCTGCCCTCCACCTCTCCCGCCAATGCGGGCTATTCCTTGGATCGGCTGACGGCACAATGGCGTGCGGCGATCCTACCGTTTCTGACTTTCCGCAATTGCATTTGAGGTAATTTTATTGATCTATGCCAAGGTGATGGAGAAGGAGGATCCCGAAAACAGCCGCATCATCAAAGAAAGAGCGGCGCTTTTCGCAAAGAGCTTCGTGCATTGGTTCGATGAAGACGGATCGGCGCTTGGCTTCGGTCGCTCGCTGACCTACCGCTTTGCGCAGTGCTGCTTCTTCAGCGCTTGCGTTTTTGCCGACGTAGAGCCCTTTCCGATGGGGGTTATGAAGGGGATCATTGCAAGGCACCTCGATTGGTGGCTCTCGCACCCGATCTTAGACGACCGCGGCGTGCTCACGGTCGGTTACGCCTATCCCAATCTCAATATGGCGGAGTATTATAACGGATACGGCTCGCCCTATTGGTCCTTAAAGGCCTTTCTCTTCCTCGCTCTTCCCAAGGATCACGCATTTTTCAAGGCCGAGGCGCTGTCGCATCAAGGCTTACTCGAATAAAAAACAGGGGTATTGTGAAATAAACACAGTACCCCTTTAATATTATCATTGATATGCCTGAATTCTTAATGAGACAGTCCCTTCGTTTATTTTGTTCCAAATGCCTCGCGCATACGGCGAAGCGCCTCCGCGATATCCTCGTATTTCGAGGCATAGCAAATGCGGATATAGCCTTCTCCGAGCGGTCCGAATGCATTGCCCGGTGCTGTTACAACGTGCGTTTTCTCGAGAATATACTCGGCTGCCTCGTTCGAGGTCATACCGAAGCCGCCGATGCTCGGAAATACGTAAAACGCGCCCTTGGGCTCGTGGCAGGAAAAGCCTCGGATCGCATTGAGTCCATCCACGATGAGGTGGCGGTTGCGATCATAATATTCGACCATCTCCTTCACATCGTGCTCTCCGTTATAGATCGCCTCAACGGCTGCCATCTGCATCGGCTCGGGAACGCTTGCAACCATATTCTCGTGCAGCTTGATCAGATTTTCGGTTATTTTTTCATTCGCGCAGATATAGCCGACGCGAAAGCCCGTCATCGCATAGGTCTTGGAGAAGCTGTTGACCGTCAGAACGTAGTCCTCCATCCCCTCGATGGCGGCAAGGCTCTTCTGCCTGAAGCCATCGTAGACCAACCGCTCGTACGGCTCATCCGAAATGATAAAGAGCTTGTATTTCTTTACGAGCGCGGCGATCCCTAAAAGATCCTCCTCGTCCAGAACCCCTCCCGTGGGGTTGGAGGGCGAGTTGATAATGATAAGCTTGGTTTTTTCGGTGATCAGAGGCTCGATAATATCGGCGGTCATTTTAAAGCCGTTTTTCTCATCGACTCTTGCATAGACCGCTTTCGCGTTCACCATTTCGATCTGCCCCATATAATCCGGCCAGTTCGGCCCCTGCAGGATCACCTCGTCCCCGGGGTTAACGAGCGTTACCATTGCAAGCATCAGCGCCTGCGTTGCTCCAGCAGTCACGATCAGATTTTTATCGGGATCGCACCGGATGCCGTTTTCTTTTTCAAGCTTATAGGCGATCGCGTCACGCAGCGGCTTGATCCCCGCGTTCGGGGTATATTTCGTCTTCCCCGCCTCCAGGGAGCGCATACCCGCCTCAATAATATGCTTCGGCGTTATAAAGCCGGGCTCTCCGAGCGTCAGATTGATCGCATCGGGATATTTTTTCGCAAGCTCGAACATTCGGCGCACGCCCGAGGCGAGCGCATTCTGTGCCGCGTTGCTTAAAATATTTCTATTCACGTTGCCTAACTCAATGAAAATGCATGACATACGAAACGAATGCCAAAATTGCGGTTCTCATTCCCTCTTCATCAATTTTAAAATCATTGCAGTGCACGAGTGACGTGCACCCCTTGGCTTCGTTCCGCGTACCGAAGCGGAAGAGCATTCCTCTCACCTTCGTCAGATACCATCCGAAATCCTCGGAGCTCATACGCCGCCCCATAGAAGCAACACGTATGCCGCTCTGCTCTGCGATCTGCTCAAAGCGCGCCACGATCTCGGGATCGTTACGTACGGGTCCGGTGGCCATATTCCAATCGATCTCGACGCGGCCGCCGTATTGCTTTGCGATCTGCTCGCAAGACGAAAAAACGGACTCACGCACACGCTGTGCAAAATCCATATCGTAAAAGCGGAAGGAAATATCCATTTCGCAAAAATCGGCAACGACGTTATGCGCCGTTCCGCCGGAAAGCCTGCCGACCGACCAGATATAAGGCAGATCTCCCGCAAGCGCCTTAACCTCCCTCTCCAGCCGTCCGTAAGCCGATACGGCCATTGCAAGAGCATCCGCGCCCTCACTGCGGAGAGTGGCGTGCGCGGTCTTACCAAAGAAGCGAATACGGAGCGGCACGCATGCCGCCATATAGTCGCCGGCACATATACCGATCATACCGCTTTCCAGCGTATTCTCGCAGTGTGTGCAAAGGATGTGATCCACGCCCTCCATCACGCCGTTATCCACCAGCATTTTCGCGCCGCTTTCGTTGCACTCCTCGCTCGGCTGAAAGATCAGGCGCACGCGGCAGGCAAGGCGCTCCTCCACACTTTTCAGATATGCCGCGACACTGAGAAGCACCGCAGTATGCGCATCGTGACCGCAGGCGTGCATTTTCCCTCGGATCTGTGACTTGAAGGGCAGATCCGTTTTTTCCTCGATGGGAAGTGCGTCCATATCGGCGCGCAGCGCCAAAAGCCTCTCCCCTCTGCCAAGCTCGGCAACAACGCTTCCCTTGCCGTATTGCTCGGTGTATGAAATCCCCAAGGCGTCAAGCTCGTTTTTTACGAGCGTTACCGTATTTTCCAGATCAAAGCCAAGCTCGGGGTGTTGATGCAGGGCTCTGTAATTTTCTCTCGCTTTTTCATAAAAAGCATCCGTGCATTCCATACCAATCGCCTCCTTTTTATTTTATTATACCATCCGAAAAACCGTTTGTCAAATCATACTTTTTAATTCTTTTCTCATTCTTGTTTAAAAAAAACCTTGCATTTTGCCGCTCACTTGATGAGAGACCAAAATTTAAACAAAAACCTTTTTTTAATTAAATTATTTTCTATTTTTCGAACTTTATTGACTTTTTTGAAATTATTAAGTAAAATATAGTAAAACAGATGCGGAGGAAAAAATGGATAAGATCGATAAAAGCATTATTGATGCGCTTTCAAAAAACGCGGATATCACCGCAACCGAGCTATCGGGCAGGCTGCACTTCTCCGTGCCCGCCGTCAACAAACGCATCCGCGCGATGAAAAAGGACGGTATTATTCAAAGCTTTACGATCATTACAGACAACAAATTGATCGGCAAGCCAATCATCGCGTTTATACTGATCGTTTTAAAGAGCGTGGAGCATACGGGCGTGTTTTTTGAATACATTGAAAAGGATCCCGATATTCTCGAATGCTATGCAATTACAGGAGAATACGACTGTCTGATCAAGGTATGCGCCGCTTCGGTAGAGGCACTCGACCAAAAGCTCGCGATCCTCAAAACACATAACGGCGTGATGAAAAGCTACACGATGCTCTCTCTCACCGCGCACAAATATGCGCCGACCGTGCTGCCCGACGAATAAAAGCGACGGCGGAATCGAAAATGCATAAAATGAAAAGCGAGAAAAAGAATTTCAAGTAAAAAAAACAGAGCGAAGATACCGTTTATTCGGAATCTTCGCTCTGTTTTCGGTCATGCCGAAATAAAGCGCCTTTTATATTTAAAAAAGAGGCCTCTTTTATTCATCCTTCCAAAGCTCTCTGTTGATGTTGGGTGTCAGCTGCGCGAGCATGCCGCCGTCAACGATGATCTCGGCACCCGTTGTATTTCTCGACTGATCGCTTCCGAGATACCAAGCGGCATTCGCCACATCCTCAAAGGTTGCGATATCGTGGATCGGGGTGTAGTTCGGCAGGCAATATTTTGCGTTGTTGATATTCTGCTCCCAGCGTGTTGTTTTGATCATACCCGGAAGGACGCAATTGGAGCGGATGCCGTACTTTCCGAGATCCACGGCGAGAGACTTCGACATCGCATTGATCGCGCTTTTGGAGGAGCAATAGGCGCAGCGGTTCTCGGTTACGCGGACGGAGGAATTCGAGCCGATGAAAACGATTGCGCCGCCGCCCTTTTCCTTCATTTGCCTTGCGGCCTCTCTTGCCATCAAAAAATTCCATCCGATGTTGGTGGTAAAAACACCCATAAAATCCATGATATCCACCTCGAGGCTCACCTGCCCGATCCCGAGATTCGCGGCGTTCAAAACGATCGTATCCAAAAGATATCCCTCGGCTCTGATATCGGAAAAGATCGCCTTCACCTCATCCTCATCAAGTGTCGAGGTCCGGTATGAATAGCCCTTCGCGAATACACCGTATTGCTCTTCCAGCTTTTTGGCCGCCGCTTCTGCCTTGGATTTTTCCCTACTTCCGACGAAAACGGCATAACCCTCCGATGCAAAGCGGGATGCGATCGCAAATCCCGTTCCGTCATGCGCACCTGTCACAAAGACCGATTTTTTCATATCCTTTTCTCCTTTACCAATCCGCCACGCTGCCGTCCTCGTGATACTGGCGGGGCGTCGTCCATTTTCCGTCATAGATCCGCTCCCTGATCGCCTCCTCGTCAAGCTCCACGCCGAGGCCGGGCTTTGCGGGAACGTCGATATATCCGTCCCTTATCACGAAGGGATCCTTGATATAGCCGACACCGAGGTCGCCCTTATCGGGATTGCCGGGATGCTCCTGCACGAGGAAGTTCGGGCTGCAGGCATCCACCTGCAGGCAGGCGGCAAGCGAGATCGGACCGAGGGGGTTATGCGGCGCGATCGAGCCAAAGTACAGCTCCATCATCGTGGCGATCTTTCTTCCCTCGAAGATGCCGCCGCAATGGCAGATATCCGGCTGAACGATGCTGACTGCCTGCTTCTCGATGAGATCTCTGAACTGCCATTTGCCAAAGAGGCGCTCGCCTGCGGCGATCGGGATCGTCGTTGACCGTGCAATATTTACCATACAGTCCACGTTCTCGGGCAGGCAGGGCTCTTCGATAAAGAAGGGCATATAGGGCTTCAGCTCCTCGGCAAGGCGCAATGCCATCGCGGGGCTGACTCTGCCGTGAAAATCAATGGCAAGATCAACGTCCCAGCCGATGTGCTCGCGGATGCGCGCAAAGCGATCGATATGTGCCTTGGTATTGGCGGGATTATCCACCTGCTTGATGGGCGGGATGATCGAATACTTCAGAGCGGTATACCCCTCGGCGAGGCGCTGATCGGCAATCGCGATCATCTCCTCCACAGAAAAATCGCCTACCACGGCCGTGCGCTTGATATGGGTATACATTCTGATCTTATCGCGGCATTTACCGCCGAGCATTTCGTACACGGGGCAGTTATAGTATTTTCCTTTGATATCCCACATCGCCTGCTCAATGCCGCTGATGGCGGAGAGCATCAGAGGGCCGCCACGGTAGAAGCCGCCGCGGTACATCGCCTGCAGATGATGCTCGATCATCATCGGATCCTTACCGATCAGATATTCCTCAAATTCCTTGACAACGGCCTCCACGGAGGTGGCGTGCCCCTCGAGAATGGGCTCTCCGAGACCGTATATATCCGTGTCCGTATACATCTTTAAAAACATCCAACGGGGCCTTATCTTGATCAGCTCGAGCTTCGTAATCTTCATATTCCTTCGATCTCCTTATAAAACTTCGGTACTATTTTATTTTCGTATGCGAAATCCGCCGGGCGCTTCTCGTCAAAAAGACCGCAATGCATCGGTACTGCCCTCGCGCCGAGGCGCTCGCAGAAGCGCTTGGCATCCGCCATATTCATATTGTTCCCCACACCGTTCACGGGAAGGAAAACGCAGTCGATATGCGCGGGCAGATCCTCAAAAACGCGCTTGTTATAAAGCGTATCTCCCGTCACGTAATAGGTCCTCCCCTCCGCCTCAATGATCACGCCGATGGCGTGACTATCCGAGTGCTCGGCATAGACCGCGCTGAATTTCACATCCCCCTCGGTCCATTCCGTGCCGCGGTTGAAGCAAACGTAGTTGTTATGAATACCGCCGAACCGTGCACGCACCTTATTCCACGCATTCTCCGACGCAAGCACGCACACGCTCGTATTCTCGCCAAGATAGTGCTTCAGCGTTTCCGGATCGGTATGGTCGAGATGGTCGTGCGTCAGAACGATCACGTCGGGCGAAAGCCCGAGAAAGCGCTCGTCCACGGGTACTCTTCTGTAAAAATGGGGCTGAATGCTCTCAACGCTATTTGAAAGATACGGGTCTATCACAATTTTCAGACCGCCCGTTTCAAGCAAAAGCCCTGCTTGTCCAAGCCAGGTGATCTTCATTTCACAGTGCCTCCAAATAAATTCTTGATCGATAGGTTTTGCTTTCTCCCGGAGCAAGGCGGTCGAAGCCTGCCTCTTCCCTTGTAAAGGGAGAATTCGCACAGTTTGCAAGGCAATTTTGCGGCTCGAGGCAGATATAGCCCGCCTTGCCGCCGTTATAGATCAGACGGAAGGTGTATTTTTCGTCGTTTTCGTAAACGAGCCTGCATTTGTTCGTGAGATCGGTAACGCTCATTTTTCCCTTGCCGCGGTAATGGCGGCTGATCGGGCCGCCGAAGGGCTGAAAGATCCCCTCGGAAAGCGCGGCCGAGACCGCGTCGAACGGCAGCTTCCTTCCCGTAGGAAGATAATTTACCGCCATATTCCGCTCGTATTCCTCCGTGATATCGGCATATACGCGCATATCTTCGGGCTTGCTTTCCTTTAAAAACAAGGTATTGAAGGTGGTATGAAAGCCGAGAAAGAGCGGCATATTGCTTTCCGATGTGTTCATCACAGTCACACTGTGGCGAAGGCCATCATTTTCCAACGCGTATTCCATCCGTATCTCAAACGAATGCGGAAAGGAAAGATAGGGTCGCTCGCTTGTCGCGGTATAGCAAAAAACCGCTTTGTTATCGCTTCTCTCCGAAAGAGCAAAGGGCGTTTCATGCAGCGCTCCGTGCAGATGACACCCCGTATTCGGCTCGTTGATGGGAAAGACATACTCTCTTCCCTCAAACGTAAAGCGGCCGTTTTCGATGCGGTTGACCGGAAAGAGGATCGGCATTCCGTAAAGATAGGGATTGTCGAGCACTCCATCCGCGGGCGGCTCGCGCAGAAGAGCGGCGCTGTAGCTATCGTTACGGAGTGATATCAGATTCGCGCCGCGCGACGGATCGATGCGCGCGGTATACCCGCCGCCCGAAATCTCAACGTGCTTCATATTCTTCATCCGCCAGGTCGCAGAATTCCTTGATCAGCGCGATCTCACGCGGATCGTAGGGGCGATGATTCGGGCGGTAAAGATCGTGGAACCACTTCGTGAAATCCACGTCGGTATTCGCGCCGCTCATATAATCCTGCCAGGTGCCCTCCCAGGGCTCGTAGGTCTGGTATTTTCCTGCAACAAAGCCCCAGTTATAGCAGCCGATCCTTTCCAGATAAAAGAGCGGGAAAACCGAGAAAACGTCGTTGCCGAAGATGCGCCCGAGCCACTCGGTATTCAGCAGGGGGCGCCCCTCCTTCTTGAGGCGCCGAATGAGCTTGATATGCCCCTTATAGTCGCCGTAGTAGTGGAAGGAGATGATATCCGAATGATCCAGCGCGTACTGCTCGATCTCGCTCACCGGCGCTCCGTCGCCGCGCACGCGCCAGGTGGCACAGGTCAGAGGCTGCGAAGGCTTGCAGGCACGCACGGTCTCAAACATTTCCTTCAAGAGCGGCAGAGAGAGCGGATCGCGCAGGCTGTTTCCCGGCTCGTTAAAGACATCCCAGATCACGATGCGGGGATCGTCCTTGTATTTCGTCACGATCTCACGCACCATTTTAAGATAATCCGCTCTCGTCTCGGGATCGTCAAGATAAAAATGCGGCGCGGGCTCGTTATGCTTACCGTGCTGCGAGCGCTTTTTGCCGCCGTGGTAGCCCCAATCGTAGGTCTGCTCACCGACGTAGGGCGGCTTCCATTCGGGTGTTTTGGGAGGCATACAGTCATTGGCAAGGACGATCATACAGCTCATACCGTATTTGTCGCAAAGCGAGATATAGCGCTCAAAGCGCTCCATAAATCCGTCGTGCTCTTCCCTCCAGACCACGTATTCAAGGATCAGACGCACGGTGTTATAGCCCGTCTCTCTCATCAGCTTCAGCTCCTCCTCCGTGGTCTCAAAGCGCTCCTCGAAGCCGAGGGACTGCCACTGATCCACGCGATTGGCGCAGTCGGCACTCATATAGTTGCATCCGCGCAGCCAGGGGCGGCCGTTGTACCACTCCCAGATCTTTTCCTTACTCCATCGCATCGTTTTTTTCCTCCCGAAAAGCTTTTATACCTCCATTATATACAGTTTTTCATTGACAATCAAGTCAATATAGGGTATAATATATCCAAAAGGTTAGGTATAGCATATGGATTATCAGAACGAAAACTACGGCGGCGAATGCGATTTCAGAAGCAATTTTCACGACGGATGGACAATTGGATACAATCTGCACGAATACAGTGAGCTTTTATATTGCCAAAGAGGTGCGGGCACCGTGACGGTGAACGGCCAGGCGATACAGCTCTGCGCGGGGCAGCTTGTGTGGATACCGCCAAACTATATACATAAATATGATTTTGAGGATGCGGCGGTGGTTTGCGCGGTTTTTTCAAACGATCTGATCCCTCTTTTCTTCAAAAGCCTTGCCGGGCGCTACTTTTGCGTTTCCGCCATTGATGCGGGTCCGCTCGCCTCGGTGCTGGAGAGCCTTCCGCATAAAAGCAAGGAGGACTATATCGGGATCAGCGGTTATCTGAATCTGATCTGCTCGCAGGTGCTGAAGAATTCAAGGCTTGAAGGCGCAAGACCGACGGACGGCGTTTTATACCAAAAGGTCATATCCTATATCTCCTCGCATTATACGGAGAGCATTACGCTTTCGGGCGTTGCCAAGCTATTCGGCTATAACGAAAAGTATCTTTCTCACGCGCTTCACGAGCTGACGGGCATCCATTTCAAGCAGCTATTAACCTTCTACCGTGTCAATCACGCGAAAAAGCTTCTCGAAAGCAAAGACGCGGACAGCATGACCGCAGTAGCGGAGAAAAGCGGCTTCTTCTCCATCAACACCTTCAACCGATCCTTCAAGGAAAGGACGGGTATCACACCATCGGAATACAGGAGGAGGTTTGCAAATTAAGTTTTTAATGTAATTCGATGTATTTTCTGCTATTTGGTACTTGACAAATGTAATCATGTGTTGTATAATGGTATTACAACAAAAGCAAAGGAGACCAAAAGTGGATATTAACGCAATTGTATTAGAGCTCATGAGCAGGATCAAGGTTCTTGAGGAGAAGGTGAAGGCTCTGGAGGAAAAATGCGATCTTCATAAAACGGATAAGCCGAGCTTTCCTTTTGATAAGATCAGCGATAAATACCGTCCTCTTGCCGAGCACCTGTACGAAAAATGGGAAAAACGGATCACGCTCTCTTACGGTGAGATCGAAGCGATCCTGGGCTTCAAGCTTCCTCCGACCGCCTATAAAATACCGAGATCTTATTGGGCAAACACGCTTACGCATACGTATGCGACGAGCTGGCTCTCCGTCGGCTATAAGGCGAAGGTGGATGTAGATACCTTCACCGTAACCTTCGATAGAAATCTATATTGAGAGGTGAAGAATATGTTTTTTAATAAGACCAAGCGATCCGTTACCAAGATCATGCAGGAACAGGTCGGTAAATACGGAAAAAACAAGATCGAGCTTCGTTCTTCGTTAAGACGGCTGAAGGAGCCTACGTATTTTTGGGCGGCTGAAGACGGCAGCGGACTCAAAACGAACAAGCTGCCCGAGTCGCAGACGCTGCGATGGGAGATCTTTGAGGGCATTGTGAAGAAAGCGAATTCCCTTGGTGGCAAAATGTACCGCGGCGACTCCATCGCAAGAAGCGGAGGAAAGCTGGGCGAAGCACTGACCGAGGATATGATCGACGGATTTGTTCCCCTTACCTACGAAGGAGCGAATTACGGTGATACCGCCTTGAGCCGCTCTACGTACTTTTCCGGGATCCTGGCCTGGGCGGGGATCGTTACCATTCACAAAAGCACCGGAGACGGCAGCTTCATCACGGTGAATAAGGAATACCGTAACATATAAGCAAAAAGAGGGTGGCGCATTTAGGCATAACCGAATAAAAAACAGGGGTATTGTGAAAAGATCACAGTACCCCTTTGAAATGAATCACAAATTTGAGGAAATCAAGGTCGAAAACCTGCGGTTTTCCTCATTTTTTATTGTTTTTTATTCTTTCTCCGTTCTATTCCTCTCGACGTATGTATATACGCCTTCGGGGCGAGAACGAAGAATTCTGCTCTAAATCCGTTCACCCCACGGTTCTGTTCTCATTAAGAATTCGCTAAGTCGTATTTACGGCTAAATTTCCTCGGATTTTGTATTGATTATTTTGAATTCTTAATGAGACAGCCCCTTTTTGTTATTTCAGAAAATTTTCAAGAATATATTTTGCGCTATGCTCATTATTGTTGCAGATCGTTTTGTCCGCGATGGCCTTCAGATCGTCTGCCGCATTTTCCATCGCGAGGGACAGACCTGCGCTTGCAAGCAGCGTTTTATCGTTATCGCTATCCCCCACCGCGATCACCTCCGAGGTATCAACGCCGAGCATTTTTGCAAAGGCTGCAAGTGCATTTCCCTTTCCCGCGGAGGACATAAAGATCTCGATATTGTATTCGTCGGACTGAACGGCACGAAGCTTACCGCTTTCGATAAAGGTGCGCTTGCAGGCCTCCAGCGCTCTGTGATCCTCGAAGAAAATACAGATCATTTCGATCGCCTTTGAAGCCTTCAGGAAGGCATCCATACCGTCAATGCCCTTGGCCATCGTTTCCACGATATTACGGAATGCCTGACCGACGTTGCATTTATCAAGATACGCGGGCGTGTGCAGCGCGCGATCGTAATGGTTGACGCCGCCCTCGTGCACGAGCCAATAGGAAGCGTAGGGCTTCACCGTTTCGGTGATAAACGCCACGGTATCCTCGGGGATATAATGCGTGAGGATCATTTTTTCCTGCTCCTTATCCCAAACCGCCGTGCCGTTCGAGGTGATGTAATAACGCACGTCGTCAGACGCCAAAAGCGCTTCGGGCATCTCGCACAGTGCGCGCCCCGTGGTCGGCACGAGCTGTACGCCGAGGCGGCACATCTCCTTGATCGCCGCTAAATTCTCGGCACTGATCTTTTGATCTGTATTCAGAAGCGTTCCGTCAAGGTCGCTGGCTACAATTTTGTATTTCTTTTTATCGTCCATAATACACCCGAAAATTCTATATACTAAAATTAAGCATAGGTATTATATCATATGCAGTTTTGAAAATCAAGTGTTTCACTATAGTTTTTGCCAAAAGCAGCAATAAGCTTTGCCTTGATTCTTTTAAAAAAATCATTTTTAACGGAAAAGCATTTACAAACGAGCGAAATATATGCTATAATTGGATCGTAAAACAATACTACGGCAAGGACAATCAATCAACATGAAATTGAATCCTATTTTTTCCGATCACGCCGTTTTTGCGGCAAATAAGAGGATCTCGATTTACGGAAGCGGAAGAGGGCGCGCAACCGTGCGGCTTGGCGATTTTTCTATCGATATACGCTCCGATGCGGACACTTGGTGCATCGAACTACCAAAAATGGATTACGGCGGGCCTTATACGCTCCGTTTTTCGAGCGATGAGGAGAAAAAGGAGCTGTGCGATATTTATATCGGCGAGGTGCTTTTATTCTCCGGACAATCCAATATGTCCTGCACTCTGACGGATACCAACACACCGAAGGAATATTATTCCGAATCTCTCCCCCTGCTTCGTTATACGAAGATCGCAGACGCAGGTGTCACGGTTCCATGGTGCACGGCCGATGAAGCGGACGTCGAGGGCTGGAGCGCACTCGGCTACATCGCGGGCAAGGAATGCTTGATAAAAAAAGGGGTCGCTATTGGCGTTATATGCTGCGCACGGGGCGCATCCGTTATCGAAAGCTGGATGCCCGAGGGAACGCTTGAAGGGATCGGCATCTGTTTACCCGAGGAAGAAAAGTTTTTAGATCATTACCATGAAGAATACGGAAAATGGAATAGCGATGCTTTTCTTTACAATCATTGGCTTACACGAATGATCCCTTACACCCTGAGCGGCGTTGTCTGGTATCAGGGCGAAAGTGATGCCTCGCCCGCGGAGGGCGCGCTTTATCTTCGAGAGCTCGAAGCGCTGATCCGCGTTTGGCGGCGTAGTTTTAAAAATCCGGAGCTTCCCTTCGTTATCGTTCAGCTTGCTGACACAAAATCGCGCATCGAATTGGGCGAGGGATGGCACTTGATACAACGCGCGCAAGAGGAAATCTCCTCCCTTGTTCCGGGGGTTTATACCGTTATTTCAAGGGATATATCCGAAACGGACGACATTCATCCGCCGAGCAAGCACGCGCTTGGTTGCCGAATCGCGGAAACGATTTTAGAAAATGTTATTTAAAGAAAGAGTATCAGAAAGGAATTTTAGCTATGAAGCTCGGATCAAAAACAGATTTATTTTATCCTTACGGTGAGGATCGATACAAGAAAATGAAGGAATACGGCTTCGACTATGCCGATATTCCCATCAGCGGCATTCTGAACGGTATGACCGAGGAGGAATACCTTGCCTCCGTTATGAAGGAAAAGGAGCTTGCCGAGGCGGCAGGCGTGA
>JAGBBQ010000085.1 GCA_017938425.1 Clostridia bacterium
GAGGGGATATACGCCCTGCATTCCACCGCCGTGGGGATCACGGCATTTCCCTCAAGGTCGGCGCTGTCCACGATATGACCGTACGGCATACGAACAAATCTTTTCCAAACCTGCTCGTGCAGCTTTTTCTCCATCACAAGGCCTCCTTTGTTTTCTATTATCCCCATTATAGGGGATTTTTGTTGCTTCGTCAATCCGCAAAACATATTAAAATCTTAACAAAATTTAGGGGGTGCCCATTTTTCTCGAACGGGCACCCCAAAAGCTTATTTATAGCTTTCAAAAACAAGCTTGGTTTCGGTTTGGATCGTGGCGTACGCCTCCTCCATCAGCGCATCAAAATCAAGCTTTGCAAGCTCTGCCATGACCTCCTCGCGCTTCGGCTGGGTCTTGGGATGGCGGGGCGTGAATACGGTGCAGCAATCCTCGTAGGGCAAGATCGAGGTCTCGAAGGTACCGTAGCGGCGCGCCTCGATGACGATCTCGTTCTTATCCATACCGATGCAGGGACGGAATACCGGCATATCCACCACGCTGTCCGTGACCGCGATCGCCTTCAGCGTTTGCGAAGCGACCTGACCGAGGCTCTCGCCCGTGACGAGGCAGTCGCACTTATATTCTCGCGCGCATCTCTCGGCAAGGCGCATCATAAAGACGCGCAGGATCAGGGTAAAGAAGTCCTCCTGACAGTTGTCGCGGATCTCTTCCTGGATATGCGTCAAGGAAATGGTGTGCACGTGGATGCGCGAGCAGAACTTCGTCATCTTCTCGGCGAGCGTCATCACCTTTTCCCTTGCTCTTTCGGAGGTGTAGGGGTAAGACTCAAAGTGCAGCGCCTCGATCTCCAGGCCGCGCTTCGCCATCAGACAGCCCGCGACGGGCGAATCGATGCCGCCCGAGAGAAGCAGAAGGCCGCGCCCTGCTGAGCGCAAAGGCAGACCGCCCGCACCCGGCTCCTGCCCGGCACGGATAAAGGCATTCTCTTCCCTGACCTCGACGGTGACGGTGACCTCGGGCTCGCGGACGTTCACACGGATGCCGCGCACGTTCTCGAGGATCACGCCGCCGATCTCGGCAGAGATCTCGGGCGAGGTGAAGGGAAAGGATTTATCCGAGCGCTTTCCCTCGACCTTGAAGGTACGCTTGCCGTAAAGCTTCGCGGGAAGGTACTCCTTCGCCACGGCACGGATGCTGTCCATATTCTTCTCGCAGACGGCGGCGCGGTTGACACCGACGATGCCGAATACGCACTTCGCCTCCTCGTACATTCCGTCCATATCGCAGAGCCCGTCCTGCGGCTCCACGTAGATGGTGCTCTGGCGCGAATAGATCTTAAACGTGCCGTGCACCGAGGCGCGGCGGCGCAGCTCCTTGACGAGCGCACTCTCGAAATTCTGCCGGTTTGCGCCCTTCAGAATGATCTCACCGTATTTACAAAGGATAACTTCTTCTATCTTCATTTCGTCTCTTTTCTCTTGTTTAATCTATTTTTGCAAACAATTATTTGCATTATCACCATTTTGCGATGGGCTTTTCCTTCAGCGCGGTCGCGCCCTCGGCAGAGGGAACGATCTCAAAAACGACCGAAAGATCAAATTTCTTTACGCCCTCGGCGCGAATGGCGAGCCTTGCGGGGCTATCACTGGCGAGTGCATTGCCGCTCTTTTCCTTGGTGATGATATTCTCGATCAAGGTAGTCTTTTCGGGGATCCATTCAAAGCGAAGGCTCTCATCCTTCGAGAGAATGGAAGCGCGAAGAATCTTCTTTGTGCCATCCTCGAAGCTCTTCGTCATGTACGCGACTCTGCCGTCCTCCGAGAAGGTGATATCCTGCGTTTCGGGAGTGGCGACCCAGATCGGGCTTGCGGGGCGCTTGAAGGACATTTCATCACGGACGATAACCGTCGTACGGTCCTCGGTCAAAGAAAGGGCGCGCTTCGCGCTCTTGCAGGGTTTGCCGAACTGCGGCGTCATATCCAAGGTCATATGCGCGTGGCCCTTTTCGCTCTTGTAATCAATGATCCTTGCGTAAGGAGATGCATGGGTATTGAATACCTGGCCGCGCGGCACATCCGCATCGTCAAGCAGCAACACAAGATTATGCGCCTCAATGCTCTTTCTGTAATAGAGATAACGCGGATCACCGTTTGGCTGCCAGCTCCAATATGCGCCGACGTTATAATTCTCCGCTCCGGGATCGCCAAACCAGAGCGTGCCATCCATTTCAAGATAGAAGTTACCCGCATCGGAGCAGCCGTGCGTGGCTTCGCTCGCGCCGCCGTGCAGGCCCGCAAAGTGGAAGCCCTCCTGTTCCCAAGTGGAACGGAAGGTGGCCGTTTCGATGCCGTAGGAAACATAGTCAAGCGAAGAATCCGTGCATGCGCTCGCCCGTTCCATCAGATCGTAGTTCCATATATCCGAAAGGCCGCCGCCGACCTCGTCCACCGCCTTTTTGCGGATGGCGGCAAGGGCAAGATCGTTATAATGCTTGGCGGCGAAGCAATACATACCCGTATCCATCTTACCGCGGCCGCTGTCGTGGAAGCACCAATACTCACGGCGCGGGTTACAGATGCGGGAAGCAAAATAAAAGCTATCCTTAAATCCCACGGTGTCAAGATAACCGTAGTCACTGCCGCAGACCGTCAGCATATCATCGATCATACCAACGAAGGGCCAGGTGCCGTAGGACCAATAGGAGGGGCTTTCGATATACGCACCGTCGGGCGCATAGCCCGCGAGGCAGTTTCTCAGGCAGGCGATCATTTTCTCCATCAGCCAGAGTGCCTTTTCCTTATAGCGCGGATATTCGAGAAGCATACAAGCCGCGCGGAACATACCGCCCGCGCAGACGGTCACCCAGTTATTGGTGCGTCCCGTAAAGCCCCACGCGCCGCGCACCTTGTATGAAACGTTCGAATCGTTTCTCGGGTTGCCGAGCACAGAGGAGATGCCGCAGCGCAGGCCGTGGTGATACAGGATATCCGCAAGCGTCTCTCTCTGCTCTTGTGTAATATCGTTATAAATCAAATCAAACGAGGAAGCAAATCCCGAAGCGGCCGAGGCACAGTTCAGGAAATGCCCGTCACCCCAATGCTCCATTTCGCCTGCCGCGAGGCCCATCAGATAGGTGGCATCGAGATATTTTCTTTCACCCGTGATCGCGTACGCTCTTGCAAGGAAGGGCATATGCCAGCAGCTTTCAACACCAAGGCGGCCGCCGTAATCCGAGCCGTCACCCCAGCCCGAGCCGTCCACCTTTTCAGTAACGATTTCTCCATCCTCGTTTTTATAGGTGCGCTCGCGCACGAACACGAGCCTCTCGCCGTTTTCATCGTAAAGGTAATAGGGGTGGTGGATCTTCTCCGCAATTTTTACTTCTTCGCTCTTCCACTGCACCGTGCCGTTTTCGTCGACAACAAAGAAACGGTCAAAGTGAGAAACACCCTCGTTCAGTGTTTTCATCACCCAGCCGCGGCAGGTAATATCCTTTTCCGTGGTGGGATTTTCATTTTCGTAAAGCGCGCGGATCTCGTCATATGCACCCTTTTTCAAAAGGAAGGGGTGAGAAATACTGCCGTGCGTTTTCTCGATGTCCTTCATGATTCTTTCCGCCGAGGGATCGTAGAAGATCAGATCTCCAAGGCGAAGGATCTGATGGCGCAGAGAGGGCTTATCCTCATTTTTATATGCCATCGGCTCTTTACCGAATACCAGCACGCCGATATCGTAGTTATAGAATACGTGAAGTCCCGCTTCTTTGGCGGTCTCCACGGAAATATAGCGGCGGCAGTCCACCACCTCGGCCGCAAACGCACGGCAGAGATAATGCTCCACGGCAGAGGCGGCAACGAGAACACGCCCGTCCACAAGGCGGATCGGCTGCTTGCCGACGATCACTCTCTCCCCGCACAAAAGGGCCTTTTCATAATCCAAGTAAAACCATAGCTCATCCTTATGGCTTGTCAGCGTTTCGGTCTGCGGGCTTGCGTAAGCCAGAAGATACGGCTTCAGTTCTTTCAGCATTGCGTTCACAATCATTCTCCTTTTCAGTTATCTTCAGTTATCCAAAAAATAAAAACACCCAAAGGCGAAGAGCCGTGCTTTTGCACTTCACTCTTCACCCTCGGGAAGCATAGCAGATTCAAAAAGCAAAGAAAGCATTTCTCTTTCCCTCTTTTCCAAGAAAACCGCAACGGCGTCGTTGTATCAATTATAAAGAATTACGCGCGATTTGTCAATAGAAAGTGAGAAAAAAGAAGGATTTATGTGCGCTTGATCTTCCTTGTTGTGGTTTTCGGGAAGGGATCGCGGCGCACGGTCACGCGAGAGATATGCTTATAGCGCGGAAGATCCGAGAGAGCACGCTCGATCTCGGCGGTAAGGGTGCTTTCCTCGGGAACGTTCTCTTCCCCGCAGTACACCTCGGCGCAAAGTCCGATATCCTGGCCGTGCTCGTTTTTTACCCCGCTGACCACTACCTCGACGACCGAGGCAATGCTCTGGATACGCCCCTCCAGCTCCTCGGGGTAGATATTCTTACCGTTATTCAGAACGATGATGTTCTTCTTTCTTCCCGTGATGACGATCTCGTCACGGTCGTTGATATAGCCGTAATCTCCCGTATGGAACCATCCGTCCTCCATCACCTCGGCGGTGAGGTCGGGGCGCTTATAATAGCCGAGCATCACGTTCTCGCCCTTGACGAGGATCTCTCCGATACCGCGCTCGTCTGCTCCCTCGATGCGCCATTCGAGGCACTCAAGGCGTTTGCCCGCGGAGGAGAAGTTATTGGTGCCGTCCGCCTCGTTTGCGGAGACGAGAGGCGCGCATTCGGTGATGCCGTAGCCTCCCACCATTAGAATGCCGATATCGTCGAAGAACTTACCGATATCGGGGCGGATCGGCGCGCCGCCGCAAACGATATGGCGAAGGTTGCCGCCGAAGCCCGCAAGAACGGATCTGAAGAATTTGCGGCGCAGGTCGATACCGAAGCGGCGAAGGAAGCGCGAGAGCTTTACCATAAAGGCGAAGAGCCTTTCCTTACCCTGCTTTTTGATATTGTTCTGCACCACGGCTACAAAATGCTCCGCGAAAGCGGGAACGAGCATCATAAAATCGGGCTTGAAGAGCCGCATATTCTCCGCGACGTGGCGCAGGTTATCGTTGATGCAAAGCGTCGTGCCCGCGAGAGGAGAAACGAGGATCTCGCAGGTCGCCTCATAGGTATGATGATACGGAAGCACCGAGAGGCCCGTGCCTGCAATGCTGGTCGCACGCAGACCGTAATAGATACAGCTGACGAGGTTCTGCTCCGAGAGCATAACGCCCTTCGCCGTGCCCGTCGTGCCCGAGGTGTAGACGAGGTCCTTCAGGGTATGCGGCTCGGTCCTTGCCGCACGGTAGGCGCTTTTATCGAGGAGCCTGCCCGCCTCCATCACCTCGGAAAAGGACAGGATATCCCCCTCGCTGCGCGCCCGCTCGAATACGATGATCTTTTCCAGCCCTGCAAGAGCGGCGCGGTGCGGCGCAAGCATAGCGGCATGCTTCTCATCGCAGATGAGGCAGGTGCTGTCGCTCTCGTTCAAGAGATAGACGAGTGTTTTTTCATCCAGCTCCTTATCCAGCGGCACCGCCACGCTCGCGCCGAGCAGCACCGCGTAGAAGGACACCGCCCAGGGATAACCGTTTTCGCCGAGAATGGCGATATGGCTCTCCCCGAAGCCCAGCTCGTGAAGCGCCGCGCCGAGCGCCTCCACGTCGTCAAGAAGCGCACGGTTCGTGACCGAAACGATCTCCTTATCCCTTTTGTACTTAAATGCAATGTGCTGCGGATCTGCCTCCACCGCGCCCGTGAGAAGCTCGCGCAGAGAAAAGAAGCGGCGCACGCTTTCCTTATCAATACTCATTTCACACAAAATCTCCTTTGGTTCCATTATGCCTCGCTTCGAGGCGAGGTATGAACAATATAGCATACGTTCACAAAAAACGCAATGCAAATATCGAAAACAGCTTGTATAAACCTTATGGGAGATTTTTCTACCGTGCGTTCCTCCGCCTCTTCCTTTGGTAGATTATGGGCTTTCTGCGGTAGAAAAATGCCGCATATGCAAATCAAGCTTTGCATATGCGGCAAAAATCATCAGTGTTTTTTCGCGTTCAGAAGCGCGTTCTTTATGTTCCAGAGCTTTTCGGAAAGGTCAACGTAGTAGCGATGGGGATTTTCAAATCGCTTCACCTCGTCCCAAAGCCGCATCACCTGCTCCTTGCAGTAATCGCGGATCTTTTCGAGCGAGGGAGACTCGTATACGCACACGCCGTCCTTGAAGATGGGAACCAGAAGCTCCTTCAAGGTATAGTTCTCACAGACCTTGCGCTTCCAGGTCTCGACGGGATCGAAGATCTCAAGAGGCGCCGAGGTATCGATCACCTCATCGTGCACGCACATCAGGTCGGCGATCGCGATACCGCTCTCGTTATCGTAGATGCGGTAGACCTTCTTGAAATGAGGATTGGTGATCTTCTCGGGGTTCTCGGAGATCTTGATCTTCGGGATGATCTCGCCGTCCTTCTCCTTGGCGACGAGCTTATATACGCCGCCGAATACGGGATTGGACTTCGCAGTGATCAGCCTCTCGCCGACGCCGAAGGAATCGACTCTTGCGCCCTGCGCGATGATCCCGCGGATGATATTCTCGTCAAGCGAATTGGAGACGACGATCTTACACTCGGTCAGCCCTGCCTCGTCCAGCATCTTTCTCGCCTTCTTGGTGAGGTAGGTGATGTCTCCCGAATCCAGGCGGATGCCGCAGCTTCTGATGCCCTGCGGCCAGAGCACCTCCTTAAAGGCGCGGATCGCATTCGGCACACCCGAGCGGAGCACGTCATAGGTATCCACGAGAAGGGTCGCGTTGTGAGGGTAGATCTTACAGTAGGAGACGAAGGCATCGTACTCGTTATCGAACATCTGCACCCAGGAATGTGCCATCGTTCCGGTGGCGGGCACGCCGAAATCCTTATCCGTGATGGTGCAGGCGGTGGCGTTCACGCCGCCGATGTATGCGGCACGCGCGCCGAGGATGGCGCCGTCTGCGCC